>CALGTP010000642.1 GCA_937902105.1 uncultured Actinomycetes bacterium | reverse complement strand
CTACCCTGCCGACGGACCGTCTGGGGCAGGGTGTGCAGTAAGGAGGAAAGGGGGTTTTCGCGCGAAGCGAACCAGCCCTTCTCCTTCTGATGGTCCATAAGGTCAAGACTGAACGTGACCATGGAGTGGGTCATCTCATCCACAATGCGAGCACCAATGCTGCACATCTTAGTGCAGGGGATGCCTACATGGATCACCTTCGGACGAAGGCATCTTGAGACGAGAAACGCTAACATAGCCTGGTCTCTACGGTTACCCAGGTCCCAGGACCTACCGTAGGTTAGACGTTTCTTATCAATGCCCTCCGCGGACAGATAACCCAAGGAACGGATCTGGATGCCGAAGGCCCCGTGGCCCTCGAACACCTCAAGGTAATCCGTGTGTCCTAGTGTAAGCCACTGCTGAAGGAGCTCCTGAGAGCCAAAGGACGCATTCTGCCCATAGGCTAGAACCGCGTCGCCTTCACACGCGCAAATGGCCGATTCAATCAGGGACGCGATGGAATCGCCCCTCTGATTGCGAAGACCGCAACGAATTGCACAGACCGCCATTACCGAGGCGTCAGGTTCTTCAAGCAAACGGTAATTCGCCTTGTCAAGACGTCTAGATGCGGCAGCACCCAGAATACCGTCGCCATTAAGGTCGACCTTGGTGACCAGCTGCTTTACTGGCACAGTCTCCTTAACGGGGTCCGAGCCATCGAAGGCCTCGGTTCCCTCGGGCCCTTGGAAGGCGGGTGACCACTTCACCCGTATCCCGCCCACAATGGGCGAATACTTGTGGACCACCACGGTCGACTCGGGTCCGTTCACACTGATGATACGGCCCACTCGACATACCTTCCTAGCTCCGTCGGGGGCATACGCGACATGTTCCCCGACCCGGAGGACGTAAGGACGCCCGCGTCGCGTGATCTCCGCGACATCCTTCGCTCCGGTGCCCGTGCCGGCGATCGTTTGTCCTAAAGACTCACGTCCGCCTTCGGGTGGAGGATCCTCAAACTCGATGTGCCTTCTCTCGAATTCAAGGTCCACAGCGTCTGGGGGACAAAGGACCATGTCCTCCATGTGTCCCCAGATCGCTTTCCGTTTATCGGTCTCAGAATCGAGAAGAATTTCGGCCTTGTTGCCTCTTGTCGATAAGACACGGAAGGGTCCGGACAACACCTTCTTCCAGGGTACCCGCCCCTCTGACCGGGCTCTTGGGTTCTTATAGACCACCCTGTCCCCGGCCTTGATCTCGGTATGCTTACGAAATCGATTGGCAAGTTCAGCTCTGTACACGGAAGCTCGGCTGTAGTGGTCCATGACCACAGCCTTGACTTCTCGGTACTGCTGGAACAATGCCCGAGCATAGTCCGAAATCGGCTCAAATTGCCCCACATCGAGGCAACTGAGGTCCTTCTCCAGCGGCAGAGTCAGACTCCATCGCTGGGAGAAGTCACGCGGGCACCACCCATGGGGTCCCGGCGTAAGATCAATGACATATTCCACGATAACGAGAAACTCGCCCCAATCACTGGGCTGAGCTCTGGCTACGTCGTTTAGGATCATTCCCATGATCTTTTGGGTCTCCTGATGGATGCGCTCATTCGCACCCATTTCACACGGCCGCATCGCCGTAGCGAACTTGTGCCGCATGCCAAGGAGAGCCGCATACTCCTCCATTAAAGCACTCTTGAACTCCTGGCCACGATCCGAGCGCAACAGCATCGGGATTGTGCGAGAGCGAAAGATGCAGCGCGAGAAGGCTCTGCGCACTTCTCCGCGCGTGAGCCTTTTCAAAGGCTCAAGAAGGACTGAGTGCGACAAGCAATCGAAGTAGGTGAGGGAGAACCGATTACCCTCTTTGTCGGGGGGATTAGGTCCTTCCATGTCCACCATCACCTCTTGCCAGCACTCAAGGCCTGACGGTTTAACGGCCACAGCAAGCTGCTTGGTGGCCCGTTTCCGGCCTTTCACACAGCCGATACATGGCTCAACCCATTGATCGACGTGGTCCTTCATGCCGTCCCAATAACAGGTCCGGCGAAGAAGCTTCAGCGTGAGGGCGGCGTTCCGGTGAGCTCCCCAGATGCCCGTGTGCATCTGGAGGAAACAGAACCGGCGCCATGAAACCCCCTTCGCAGCTTCCCCATTTGGGACAACGGGAACCCACCATGGATCCCGGCCCTTCTCTGTCCACTG
>CALGTP010000641.1 GCA_937902105.1 uncultured Actinomycetes bacterium | reverse complement strand
TGCAACTATCATGATCCTCGCGCTGGGTTCAACGACTTCATTCGTCGTGCCTGCTACAAGTTCTCATACAATACTGGTCGCCCTTGGAACATTGTGTTTATGTTTAAAAAAAAACACGACTGGATTGATCCAGTTGTTGGCACTGCGAGTAACTAACTCATAATCTGACTCCCCGAGCTTAGAAATTCTCAAAGCCACCCATTTCATTCCATCTGGCCACAGACGCATTCCACTGGCCAACTCCGTCCAGGCCTGTCTGGGCCTCCGCAACGAAGAGACCAATCATCACGAACATGGCAAAGCGTCCGTTGTTGAGCTCGCGATTGCGGTTGTCTTCATCGTACTGGGCGACACCGGGGAAGGTTAATGCCCAGCCGGCGGGGTCGCCGAAGTCACCTGGGGCCTTGTTCTCGCTTTCCTTCCAAAATACCAGCTCGTAAAAGCCAGCGACAAAGAACAGAATGGCGAACGCGTGTTGGGCCGAAGGGTTGCTCAGAGCCGCGATGCCGTTTGGAGCACCTTCGTCGACAAAGGCAAACCTGTTGGAGTGCTGTATCACCATTCCGAGGGCAGCCATCATTGCCACACGCCCGTGCTTGATCTCAGCCGTACGGTACTGCCGGAAGGTCGCTTGGTCAGTTGAGAGGCCGGCCGGATCCCAGAAGCCAAGCGGCTCGAGCGCACCGACCTGCTTGCTTGCATTGAAGGGACCCGAGCCGAACGGCTCGTAGGTCTTTTCAACGGTGGTGTTCTTGCTGGTCACGCCGCCAGCTGCTCCAGCTGCGCCAGCACCGGTGGCACCGACAGTCTGCGATGCCACTGCGCCAGTCGCCGCCTTGCCAGCTGCCAAACCGCCTGCAGCCTTCGCTCCTGTCGCAGCTGCCGCTGCTCCCTTGGCAGCTGCGCCTGCAGCGCCGATCTTTGCCGCTACTGCAGCTGCGGCGGCCGCCGCCGAGATAGGCTCGGCCCGGAGAGGCGAATCAGTGTAGAATGCCCAGTCGCCCCATGCACTGCCTGTCAATCCTTCCTGGAAAAACATACCCATGATTGCCATCATGGCCAAGCGACCATTTGCAATCTCAGCTGCAAGTTTCCTCTTGTTTTTTTCCGGATCAGGATCTGTCATTTTGCTGAAGCCAAACCTACCCTTGTAGGCATCAGTTCCAGGAGACTGGTTCTGAGACACCTCGCAGTAGGCCATCCAAGCAATTATCTGCGCCCATCCCAAAACAGGAACTTTGGAGACTGCAGCAAGTCCGTTGGGAATGTCAGCAAATGATAAATCTTTGGAGGGGGACAAATAGCCAGGGAACTTTCCCGTGATTTCTGGTGTGATGTACCCCATCGTTGCCAACATGGCAATGCGGCCGTGCTTCAGCTCTGTGGCACGGCGCCGTTGGAAGGCATCGACGTTTCCATCGACTGTGTAGCCCAAAGGGTCCCAAAAGCCAAATGGCGCCTGCACACCAAGCTCGCTCTCGAATGCACGCAAAGGGGAGGCGGTGTAG
>CALGTP010000640.1 GCA_937902105.1 uncultured Actinomycetes bacterium | reverse complement strand
TTGATTTTTGGTTGTGTTTATTAGCACTTGTTTAGTGACTGTTACACCGAAGTGTACTCTCTTTTCAGAGATGGTAAAAAAGGATAGTAAAGTAAAACTTCAAATCGGTGACACCCTTTAAGGTGCCCCCTCCCCTTTTTTGTTCCCGTTTTTTACGCTCGGGTTCTTCCCCTGTGCACGAGGGCGATTATCCTCTTGTGCTTCTCCCCGCGAGTCATCCGCTCGCGCTACTACGCACTCCCCTCTTTGTGAGGATATGTGCCACCTTTACATGCACTAGCTGCATGCTTACCACCTTGTGTGTATAATAGTGTGTAGATAACATAAATGTATATAACATATATAAATATAGGCCGACCAGACCTGCCCCTTGCTCCCTCCCTGTGTGTGTGTGTGTGTTCCCTCCCTAAGAAACCTGATGCCTTCTCCCTAGACTTCATTCCCTGCCAATCACTATGTATACGTCACGTCCTACATGTTCTCGTCCTCCTGCACTCGCCCGACCTGCTCCTCCGTCCCCATTGCCCCACTTGGTTTCATAATACCGTCTAAACACCGTGTCTTGTTCTTCCAGTAGTTTACGCGCCAAGTCCGCCCTCATCTTTCCCCATTTCGACTCGAGGACCTGGAGCTCCTTCAAGTTCTCCTCAAAGCTCGTCACATTTACCGACCCACATGTGCCGCCGACAAACGTGATTTGTTTTGCCGTCCATCCTTGATTTTGCTTCCTTCCCACTCTTAGTAGGCCTTGCACTAAGTCCTCATACTGCTTTTCTGCCCGCACCCTCGCTCCTTCTTCGTACTCTTCTCTTTGATCAGTGGTACGTTTGAACTCTAGAACATACAGTATTTTCTTTTCCTTGTCGATCGCCGCCCCATCCAGCTTTCTTGCCCATATCGCTTCCTCCTCGCTGAACTCCTTTTCCTCCTCGGCTGTTTCTCCCGCATCCCCCATATCGCTATCTTCTCGCACTTTTCGTTTCGCTTCACGATGCTCCTCATGTAACTTGTGCATCTCCTCCACTAACTCTTGTCTTGGAAAAAATTCGTCTAACTTCTCCTCCCTCCACAAAGTCTTCAAAGTTTGTTCCTTGTCACGCTCCAAGATCTCGATACTCCTCTTTGCGCTCCCATGCTTGGTGATCCCTCCCATGATTTCCCGCCAACACCGATTATGCGCTGCCGTCACCACTTCTTCTTGGCTTACGCACTGTACGCTTTGGATGTGACCTACCGTCTCGTCCGGGACTACGCCTGTCTTGCCCGCCGCCATCCACGCCTTTTTGCATCGCTCACACTCGCTTGTTGGCCTCTTCTTGATCTTGTGTAGCCACTTTCCACACGGAAACGTTCCTGTTATGACTTGCAAGGTTCTTCTCCTTCTCTTCCACGGCACCGCTCTGTTTGTTAGCCACTTCCCAAGTGCCTCTCTGCTCTGCCCTTTTCTGAGCAAAAACCCTGCTGCCCACGTTGTTGTTGACGGCATACCATCGTCCCCTCGCTTTAACGCCTCGTCACACCTTTCGCTCCAGCTCTCGATGTCCATGACGTCACCACTTCGTATGCCACCTCTCAACCCCGTGAGTCCTTCTTCTGTTGATTGCATCCACGCTTGCGGATTCACCCGCCCCCCCAGGCGCGCTTGGCAGCCCCTTTCGAAGTGAAGTTCCCTCCACCTCTTCGTCGCTTTTTCCCGAGTGCTTTTTACGACAAACTGCCCTGCTCCCTTCCTCACCGCTTTTCTCACTCCCGCTGTCCAGACTGATCTTCTTGTGCCTTTCTCTTCTTCCCATTGGTACACCATCCGATCCGTCCTGGCGCTCCATTCCCTGTGTTCCTTGGCGGCTTCTCGCGCTTCCTCCGCTAACGTGTCCGC
The DNA here is from genome assembly GCA_937902105.1 of uncultured Actinomycetes bacterium. Taxonomy (GTDB): domain Bacteria; phylum Actinomycetota; class Acidimicrobiia; order Acidimicrobiales; family Ilumatobacteraceae; genus Casp-actino8. Next base: position 9,010 of record CALGTP010000640.1, on the reverse strand, counting down.
TAGCTCGTTTAGAGGTTCTCCTCGGTGTGCTTTGACCTTTACCAGGAAGGTCGCTGCTCCCGTGGCTACTCTTGCTTTCAGAAGTTCGATGATCTCTCTCAAGATATCTGCATCTGGAGCGTTCACCATCGTTTGCTTTGGCCCATCTCCAGTCCACTTCTGGACTGCCTTGAGCAGTGCTTGGTTGTCACATAAATATAACATGTCATCTGTAGTTTTCGTTGCTCTCAAGGCCAGCACTAGTGCTGCTAATTCCGGCCTGTTTGAGCTTGTGCCTTCTTCTTCTCTGCCTACTCCCACGCACTGTTTCATTTCCGGATCACCTAAGCAAAAAGCTCCCGCCCCCATTCTGCCTCTATGATCGGATCCGTCACCCGCAAAAACCACTCCCCTAAACCAGTAGCAACCTAGCATTCCCGCCTCGCTCCCCATCCAAAAGTCTTTTTCCGGCCCCGTCAAGTCTATGGTACACGTATCTTTCTCCGTGACATCGTCCCACGCATCTTGCACTTTTTGCAACACCTCGTCTCGCAATTCATGCATGTCTTTGTGGACCCAACATTTCATCCCATTCCCATTCAGATACGCCCCCGCATCTCCCCGGCGCCACCACCCTCTCCCCTTCTGAGCTCTTCCTTGCAGAGGCATCTCTTCACCAGGCACTCCTTTCTGTTCTTCCTGTCCTCGTACAGCTCTGCCTCTGAACTCCTCCCTCCCCATTTTCATTAGGTAAGACATCAGGTCTTCATCTTCTTTTCTGCTGTCCTTCCGCCAGATCACCCAGTCGTTGGTTGTCTTCAGTTCCTCTAGACACTCCTTCTTTCCTTCGTCGGTTAGACTGTCCCACAACACCACCATCGGTCCTTTGGCTTCCGTGTCCCCCCAATATACCTTGCCATCTCTGCCCGCATGCTCAAACATAGGGGCAGCCGTGACTGCTGATTCGCCATACAAACGTGTAGCTCCGTTTATGGTTTTTAGTGCTTCCAACATCTTCCACGTTGGCGATCGATATCCTCGATCTTCCAACCTTCCTTGGTGCTCCTTTTCTTCCCAAATCCACTTTGTCAGCTCCTCCCTTGATCCCGTCCATCTGTTCTTGAGATGGTTCCAAATGCCACTCATGATCGTCCAGCTTCGTCCTGCTTCAAAGCACGTTGTTAGTCCTTCAAAGGTTTTGACCCCTAGCCCCTCGCCCTCCTTCCACACAAACGACGACTCTGCTACTGATACATAGCCTTTTCCTTCCTCCCTCGCTGGTAGATCATCCAGAAGTAGATCCCTTCCTATCTCGACCCTCTGCCCGTAGTCAGGGATCGGCTCCGGGTCAAACGCTGCCATCGGCGTTGACGGTGCCTCCCACTGCTGTGTTTTATGCCACGCCGTCGACTTGCCGTGGTATCGTATATCACTTGGATCGTTGCATTCTTGCTGAACCCCTGTCCCCCTCCCCTCATCCTGGGTGTCATCCTCCCACACCCCCCACACCTGGTCCATCAACCATGCTGCCTCAAAAATCTCATCCTTGTCCATCCCCTTCCCGCATCCCTTCAGACTTGTCCGCACCTGTCTGCGAATGAATTTAGATATTTCCGGTGCCAGAAACCTCGCCGTCTCTTTCCCTTCCAAATCGTCTTTTTCATCTACCAGTTCTGTCTCCTCACGTTCCAAAGAATGTCCCATCTGGCTCGTTGTCATCCACACCTCTGCCTCCCCTTGTGGCAGTTGGGTTTCTAGTTGGATGACCTTCCTAGCTACCCCTTCTGTCAGGATCACATCTCCCCAGTTTGCCTCCTCCCCGACTCCGATGTATCTGGGGTCAGCCATCTCACATCGCACTCCTGTCCAAATCTCGGTGACGTTACCTGCATCTTCCCCTAGCGACACTTCGTTTCCTGGCTCTGTGTAGTCCTTGTTCTTACCTTCATTCCTGCTGCTTCTTCTGCTCGGCTCTCGTGTTGTTTTCCTACGCTTCACGCCTTCCTCACTTTTGCACTTTTTGCAGCATGACCCCCTCTTGTCCTGCCACTGTTCGAACTCAAACTCATCCTTAGCCTTAACGTTGTCACACCCAATGCACTGCTTACAATCCACCACTTCAGTCGGTCTGTACCACCACCCGCCTTCAGGCGTGCCATCGTCTTTCGCAAGAACTCGATCATCGGGATAAAACGACCTCGGGATTCGCACAATGTCGTTAGTATGTACCAGTTCACGGCACAGCTCCTTCCCTGTGTTAAGCATTAGAAGTTTGTTCCGTCTATTCGCTCCCGATTCGACATCCCATCCTCTCACTCGTGCCAGAAACTGTAATCCTTTCCCTAAGCTATCTTCCTTGTTCGTTCCTTTCCGCACTTGCAGAACCTCTCCCACAAAGGCCTCTCCTAGCTTATGCATGTTGATGCCTTTCTTGCGGAATCTGTCCTTCCCATGCTCTCCATCCCTTGGTTGACGCTTACCTGTGCTACTCGACTCTGGGAAATCTTTGTCACACATTACACACTTCCTGTGCTCCCTCCCACATGTCACACATGATTTTGCCTTGCACTGCGAGCACTGTCTCATGTTATACGTCTGGCACTTACCACATCTCTTTGTCATCAAGCTTCCCAGTCTGTCCAGTTTCTCCCGTCCAACTCTGATGCCATCTGTTGATGCAGTTGCCACAATTCTCTGCCAGCATGCTTGCCACAAAGGCGGCATGCGTGACATGACCTCGTGTATTACCTGATCTGTCTCATTCGTCCTGTTTGGCGCTCTGTCTATCCATCTGCCCATTGCTGCTGCCACCATTCCGGAATGAACACCCGGGTTCATTCCGTCTAGTACTTTCTTCTTTTCTCCAGCCTGTGCCATGACTTGCTTCAAAAGCGTCAACTTCGAGCAGTATTCTTCGACGGATAGTAACACGTCTTCCCCGTCCATCGTCTCATGTATCCGTTCCTGATCTTCAACCCATTGTAATACCCGTGTCTGACTGCTTAGGTACTGTTGAATGCTCATCTGTGCTTTCCCATTTTTGCTGACCCCTCGCCCATGCCAGTCAATCATGTCGAACCACCTTTGCAGAACCCCCCTTTCCCTTTCGCTCACGATACCCTGAGGTATCAGAACTCGAAAGAGCCTTAAACCATCAGATCCCTCCCCCCGTGCCAACCTCGGTGCTTTCCACATCTGCTTCCCTGTGTTGCCCTCTCGTCTGCTCTCTTGTGGTAAGTGTTGAATTGTGGTGTATCCTGCTGCTCGCATCTTTTTTACTGAGCTCCAGAATACCTCTTCGCCTTCCCACAACAGAGGCCACTGTTCGTCTCCCAGTTCCCATTCCTTCGCCCCACAGTCTTCTTGTCGTCCGCCCACTGCTTCTACCCGTCTGCGTAACTTCCTCAGGTCCCTCGTAGCTCCCGCCCAACTCGTTTCCTGTTTCGTGTACGCTTCCTCTTCTGCTGTTAGATGCACTGTCAGACCCGTCATGCTCAGACACTTCGCCCATCTCGTCCATTTATTTGCAACCAGTTTGTCCCATTCCCACAGTTCCACTTCTGTTTGGAGTTCTCGGAAGGAGCTACATTGACATAACTCCTTTGCCTCCTCCAACTCCTGCTTCGTAAACTGTCTCGTTACATCTTCATGGGCTTGACACCTTGTGAGGTACGCGCCTAATTCCTGTGTTAGTATTGTAACCGGCACCGGGTATCCCAATCCTCCTTGACTTACCGGGAAAATGAAGACATCCGAGGCTGTGGAGAGCGGCAGCCTCCACGCGTACTTGTAGGCTTGGACCCAGATAGTCTGCAGCTCCATTAGTTCTCTCCACGTCCATTGCACCAGTGCTGCTGAAAACCGGAATACACCAACACCTATGCTCATGAAAAGTTCTAACGCTAATTCGGGAGTTAGTGGGTGATGTTTAAGCATATCTCTCGCGTTTCGAGCCTTCTCCTTGACCTTCTCCTTCGTCACCGTCATATCCCCATTTGCCGTTCCCCAAAAGCCAAGATATCTACAGCTTTCCGTTTCCTTCAGGGCCTTGATTGGTTCACCTCGAAAGGTTACTCTTCCCAAGATCTTCCTCCGTTTCTTGCACCCATCTATGATAAGCATGCACGTCTTCTTCAGATTCACCTTTAGTCCACTCCATTCCTCGAACTCCTGAACGGTGTTCATCAAAACCTGCATGCCTCCAGTCGTCTGTGCAAATAAGCTACAATCGTCTACAAACCCAATGTTGTTGAATTGATCCAGTCCTTCAATGCCATGACTGATCTTCCAGATCTTACCTTTTTCGGTTAGTAGACACATTAGAGCATTCATGAATAAGAGGAACAGTAGCGGTGACAAAGCACTGCCTTGTGCCACTCCAGTGTCAAACCTGATCGTCGCACACGTTCTATCATTGGGGGCCACCCTCACTGTCGAATGCTCATATAATGCTTTGAGCAGGTCTACATCTGGGATGTTGTACGATTCCATTATTTTCCACAACGCTGCCTGGTTCATCGCATTGAACGCATTTTTGAAATCAACATCCACTCTGTATACTCGCTTCATCAGTCTTTGAGCCTCTGTCGTGACACGCTCCATCTTGCTCATGTTGATGCTCACGCTTCTGCCTTGCCTACCGCCTCCCTGTCCTGGAGTTAGTATGCCTCCTTTCTCCACAATAGCTCGCAGCCTGCTGTTGATGACATGCATTACCAGTTGGTTGCAGCAGTTCAGCAGAACCACTGGTCTCCAGTCACTTACCGTGTCTGCAGTGTCGCCTCCCTTGTGAAGGAGTCTGATCGTGCCGTTCATGACATCCTCCGTCATTCTTTCCGCTGCCGTTTCTTCATCCGTCAAGATACTGTTCACCCACACCCGAATGACCTCTAGTTCATCTTCAGTCATGGCTCTAAGTACTTCATTGGCGTACCTCTCCGGTCCTTCAGCCTTTCCTGGTTTTAGGCAGCCTCTAATGTACTTTTTCAGTTCTCTTAACGTCAATTGCCCTCGTAATCGTCGTCTGCACTCGTTGCCGTTTTCTCCCACAATTACGAATTTTCCATCTTGCTTGAGCGCTGTTTTGAAAACACCACTTTTTGTTAAGAAGTCCATGTTTCCTACCACTTCTCGTCCGTTTCTAGTGTCAGTGAAATTCCAACATTCTGTGCAGAAACCACATAAGGTCCTCCGCGTCGATTCCGATCCAGCTTCGGGCATCCTGGTGACGATGGTTGGTTTGCACTTGCCGCATCCTTCGTGTTGACATCTAGTGTGTGTTGATAAGCCTTCTGTCTGGAAGTACTGCTCAAGTGCTATCCACAGATCCTCTCCCGTCCATGGTCCCTCACTCACCAGGATTTGTCTGTTCAGCTGGGTTTCTCCCATCCATCCTTGACATTCATGCAGCAGCTCATGAATCTTGTTCAGTGACTTCATTCGGATCACTCCCATTTCCATTCTGTCATAGCCTTCCCCCCCTTCTGGCAGGATTCTCGCTGACATTCGCAGTTCGCTCGCCTCACAAGCGTCTGTCCCTTTCTTCTCCTCAACTGCCACCATCAGCTCCTCTCCTATTGCACCTTCCTCTTTCTCAATTTCGCCAGATTTCGAGATTTTGATTGTGTGCATCCATCCCTCATGCGAAAGCTGAATCATGCCGCTCCCATCCTCGGGCATCCATGTCGCCTTGAGCCGTTGACTTTCGACCCTCGGTTTTCCCTGTACCATTTGTTGCCATTCGAGTAGCGTCTCGCTTGCCCGGTCCCCTTGTTCGTGCCAGCTCACCGACCCTGGACTAAGTAATCCGTCATTACCTGCTTTCCAGTCGTCTTCGTCTAGGTGTAGATCAGCCCACACTGCTTGCACTGCCTCTTTGACCACTGTCTCTAGTTCTGTGCTTCCTTGCCTGACATTCCTCTGCAGGCTGATGTGTCTGATCTTCACCAATAACGCCTCTCCGTGGTCAACCATTGCCCCCAGTTGCCACTCCTCCCTGGCCCTCGCAATTGCTTTCCTTAGAGCTCCCATGTCTTTTGCCTCGATTCGCAATGTCCTCCAGTTCCCCGTGACCCGCTTGATCTCTGCTTCAGGCCACCTCGCCTGCAACTTCTTCGTCCATGCATCCCGCATCGCTTCCCAATCCTCCTCTCCGGGGGCTCTGCACGTCCATTGAACTCCAACTGGTGTTACCCACTTCAATTCTTCTAGCTTCACATCATCGCCCCCTCTTTTACCGGTAAACTTGCTCGGGCCGTTCGCTTCCTCAAGGAAGTCACGCTGAGCCTTCTGGTCTAAAAGTTGGCGATTTTCCCACACCTGTCGCTTAGTTAATCGTTGCAGCTGGCACTCTTTGGTCAGAATCCTCCGCTTCACTAAGTCCGCCCACTCTCTGGTTCTCACCAGTTTTGCTCTTTCACCTTGACTTAGTAGTGTCTCCTCCTCCAAATTGAACTCCTCTAAGCATCTCATCTGCGCAATCGTCACCCATTCCTCGTCTTCATCATGTTTTAGCGCTGCCTTCAGCTGCTGAATCTCTTTGAGCAGTACCGTTTGTTCATGATTCCGATGTGGAGCCCGGCTGACTTCCCGTTGGGGCTTGGGGGACTCCGTCTTCGCTAGCTTCCGTTCACCCGCTTCCTGCCTCCGGCTCAGTACTTCTTTCCTACCTGCGTCCGTACCTGCCTGGCCTTGCAGTATTTCATGCGTCGTCGTCCTTGCATCTGCGGCAAGCCCAGTAGCGATGTCCTGTTGAAGCTCTCTCCACTGCGCATCCTTGATTCTCGGCGTCGACATCTCCTCCACTTTTTTCCCCTCTCTTTTTACCCGAAGGTCGTCCTCAGCCACCTGATACATAACTCTCGCATGATCATGTAACGGTGCTCCTACCCAGTCCACCCGTCCTTCGAACCTCTTGACTGGCAGGTTCCACACAACAGCGTGGTCTAATTTTGCAGCTTTTTCCACTGCATCATCTTTCCTCGATGGAGCTTCCGGCGTGAGCAGCAGACCGTCAGTTTGCTGGATGAAGTCTTGGAACAATTTGTCTACTGCCTCCATATGCACCTTGTTGGACTCCGCATACCCACTCCTGCCTCCTGTCGTGCTTGCATTGAAATCGCCTCCCATAATGCACATCGCGCCTGGGTGCTCTGCTATTCTCTCTCCTAGAATCTCCAGAACTGCTTTCTGCACCTTCTTGTTTCCTGACCCTGCTTGGTGAACGTTTATTATCCTCACCCACTTTCCTGTGGTGGTCGTCACGTCTAGCCACAGGACCCTCCCACTTGTCATGTGTCGCAAGACATCTCTGTGTTTCTTCGTAAACCACTCCTTCTTGTGTGGTTTCTTGAAAACACTCCTGTGCAAGAAGGTCACTACTGCATACTTTTTGTTGGAGTGCCAGTCGCATCCCTTTTGGTCCCTTTTCTCAGACGGGGCATGAAGAGGACAAGGGTCTGAGTCATCATCCCCTTCCCCCGAACCACCTGTCTCCATCCTGAACCAATACTCCGATCCACATAGAGCCTTCAGCTCGTCCATCACTCGTTTCTTGCCCCCAGGCGGAAAGGAGAGCTCCTGAAAGAACGCGACTGCCACTCCTCGACTCAGCGTGCTCAGTATCTGGGCTTTTGATAATTCATATCCAAGCGGGCCTAGATTCCATGTCGTGACTGTCGGGGTCCATTCTGGGCGACTAAAGTTTCCTTCCCACTCCATCCATCGTACCCAGTGAGCAACTTTTTCATCCTTCGTCTCCCATTTCTTTGTACGGTTTCCTCTCTTTGTCAAAAGCAATTCAGCACCTGCATTTGCCAAGCCGACATGGCCTCGCTCTCTGAGCTCCTGCACAAAACTAGGTACTCGATCAGCAGCAACTGCATGCCAGAAACTTGCCACTGTCGCTGCTCCCGCACCCCCTGCTCCCCATCCAGCCTTTGCTTCCCTCGTCCATAGCCCCTCAACACTCTTCGCACCTGCTATGTCTCCTTCCATACGTAGATAGGTTGTCTTTGCGTCCTTGAAAGTTAGGATTCTCCGCACACGCTCCATCCGCTCATCCCCATCTTCCTGCCTCCGGCTCTTGGCATAAATCCTGGCGCCCACATCGTTCATTCCCACTGCGTAGGGTTGCCACTTGTCACTTGTCATCATCTTCCTCAGCGATGCTGGCTGCCGCTCGTTTCTGCTCCCGTTGTCCAGCGTCTGTCCTTCCTGGCTTGGTGGAAACCATAGGCCACTTGTCTGCTGCGAACCCTCAGGTTTGTTGCTGTCCTCCTTGGCGTTCTTGGTGATGATAAGTCTCTTCTGGCTTTCCCACAGCGGTGTTTTCAGTCGAGACAGCAGGTCTTCTCGGCACCCTTTGTTGTTCATCATCGAGATGATTCTCTTGACTGTGGGGTCTTTGTCGTCCGTGATGCATAGGGTGGGTATACCTTTTACCCGTCTTCCAATTGTGACTGCTCGCCGTATCCGTCCTTGTTTACTACGCGCTGCCGAGATTGACACTACTCCGCACCGAGAGGACCCCAATTGGCCCTTGACTGGGCACCACTTGAACCAACTTCCGTTGCCTCTTTGAATGTTGCTGCCCATCATCATTGCCAGTGCAGATCCTACTAACAGATCCTGGTCTGTTGTGCTTGTCGTCCTTCTCGCTAAAGTCACCATGCCTTCCATTTTTCCTTCTGCATTGATCAGGCCTAAGAAATCCACTTCTTCCAGCTTCCATGGCTCATGTTCTGTCCAGCACTTCTGCTGTATTTCATTTACGATTCCTACCAGTTCTTGACGGATGACCAGTCTTGTCCGCATCTCGTCGATGCCGCACTTTCGTACTTGGAGAAAACGAATGCATACTGCACTTTCATGCTCTTGGTCACATCCATGAACCATGGGTTCCCATCTCGCAACCGGTCCCCCTTGATTGACCAGCCACCCAGGTGCTGTTTGTACCATCGCCGCTGCTGCTGCAATGACTGCTTCATTGACGCCGTTGTTCTGTCTGTGAGCCTGCCAGTCCTTCATCAAC
>CALGTP010000639.1 GCA_937902105.1 uncultured Actinomycetes bacterium | reverse complement strand
CCACGGAACCTGCAGAAGCATGTGCAGTGGTTTAAGTCAAGATGTCCTTTGTGTCAGAAGCTCGAGGGAGAGAAGACTGGCCGCAAGATTGCACATCAAACAATCCAGGTAACGGGCATTTTCCAAGAAATCTCGGTGGATTTGATCGGACCACTGCCTCTGTCTAAATCGGGCAATCAATACATATTGGTAGCGATCGACTCATTTGCTCGCTTTCTGTTTCTCAAAGCTTGCAAATCTACAGGAGCCGAGGAGATGGCCCGCTGGATTGTTGAATTAGGTGGCATGTTTGGCTACCCCAAGGCATTTCGCAGTGACAATGCCAGAACATTCGATAACCATTTGGTGCAGGCGCTGATGCAACTGGTGGGATCAGCGCATAACCCTTCAATCCCTTACCGCCCTCAATCTAACGGGCAGGTAGAGCGAGTGAACAAGGAGGTGATCAGGTTTCTGCGCTATCTAGTGAACGACAGGCGAGTGCAGGATGACTGGGAATCTGTCTTACCGATTTCGCAGCGAATTATCAACTCCGAGAAGTCAGGTTCCATTGGTCTCTCGCCAGCTGAGCTGCTTATTCCAGGCAGGGATCTCAACGACAACATGTTCCCCGGCAGGTTGACTGAGCCCGTGCAAGCATATCTGCGAAACCAGGTGGCAGACCGCAAGCGGCGCGAGGCTGTGCATGAGTATTTGAGCAATTTGATCCGGCTGCAGTCTGAGGCAATCAGAGCTGCTGAGGAGTGGAACAAACGGATAGTCCAGAGGCGAATTGATTCGAGTCCAACTGAGCCGAGGGAGTTTGCAGAGGGTGATTGGGTAGTTCACCAGTGGCGGGGTGGTAGGCGCCCGTCGAAATTGGCTACTACTTGGAGAGGACCATACCAGGTGGTGGCTAGGGTAACCCGTTCGATGTACAAGCTGCGGGACCCAGCGGATCAATTGGAGCACGATGTGCATATCGATGAACTTTATCGATACAACATGGGTCTGACCGATGACCCTGTGGACGTAATCTCGATGGATGAGGCAGAGATGTTGGTTGATGCTGTTGTCGATCATCAGTGTCCAGGCAAGGACAAGTCTAAGTGGACCTTCAGAGTTCGCTTTGTGGGTTGCGGTCCCGATGAGGACGTCTGGCTGCCATTTGCCGAGACCAACCCACTCAGTGCGTTCGACAAGTACCTTGACGAGCACCCCGAGCTAGGCTTGGCTTAAGAAGGGGAATGTGATGGACCCTGACTGGCAACTGGCCAGCTGACTGTACTGTAGTACCCAAGGGGCTCCCCCGACCTAGAAAGCAAAACAACCAACGGCCGTTCCCGATTGGAATTGATCATTGAACCCATCGACGTCCAGCGCCAGGGGGCTTGGGCGACAAAGTTAACTTTCGCTGAAGAGCGAGGCATTTGACAAGCGATGGAGTCTTTCGAGAATCACAAGCTGCCAGTGCTTCGGGACCGGGATGCTACGGACCCGGCGAGGATCGTGAGATGGGCGAAGGAGGCGCTTACGTGTGGGCAAGCCCATCCGAAGGTCTTCGAGAAGTACAACTTATTGCGCTTCTGTGTGAGTGAGGAGGTCCGAGCGATGTGGGCAGCGCTTACTGAGGATGTTGAGGGAGCTCCAGAAGATGACTACCCGGAGGACATCGACATCGATTCGACGGATACGGAGCAGCTTGCCAAGAAACGGGACTGGCATGTTGCGTGGCTTCAGGCAGTAATTTCGTATTACAGCACGAGCCAACAGGACTCGGTCTACGATGCCATTCGGCAGCATGTGGCGTGGACTGGCAGCAAAGACAAGCCGACACGGAACGCGATTGCAGAGTGGGCGCTGTCGTGTGCGCGGGCGGAGAAGGCTGTGGCATCGGAAGCGTGGAGCGACGCTGATCCGAAGGCGCTCTTCGCGGCATGCGCTAGGGTGCTTCCAGAGGCAATTAGAACATTGTTGCAGCAGAACAAGCCCGAGGGTGGCCAGCACACTTGGAAGACTGCGGCCAAGTTCCTTAACCAGCGCACGAGGGCATGCGAAGCGGACGACGCCTTTCGAATTGCAGTCGGATTCGTCGGGCCAGAGAGTAGTCGGACCAGGAGTTTCGACAATTCAAATACTTCGAATGGGCAGCAACGGCAGCAACAGTGGCACGGAAGAGGCGCCAAGGGTGCTAGTCAGCGCGGGCGTGGGCGTGGCCAGTGGCACAACCAGCAAGCGACTGCCGACGAGGAGAAGGAGCCTGATGCCGGCAAAGGCAAAGGGGGCAAGAAAGGCAAATCTGGCAAGGCTGGTGGCAAGGCGAGCGGCAAGCCTGGCGGCAAGCGCAAGCGTGACGGAAAAGGCGATGTGGATCCAAAGCCTGCCAAGAAGGCGAAGGATACCGTGAAGTGCTTCAACTGTGGCGAGTTCGGCCACTACAAGAACGAGTGTAGCAAACCGCTGCGGATCACGAACGGCGGCGCCGACGCTGAGGAGTGACGCTGCCCCGCCCTTGCTGTCGACGAGAACGCGCAGTTTGATCGCGGCAAGGGTGGGGAAGTTGTATGTAACTGGCCGGCGGCAGGCTTGGCCGCGGCAGTAAGTAATGCGCACGTAACAGAGACTGACATGCATGTACAGCACAGCGAGCAGACGGCTCGCGACCAATTGGTGATCAGTCAGCTACCGACTGATTCGGCGCAGGTGGCGCTCAACGTGGAGTCGATGCCAGAGCAGGCAATCGTGAACTCCACGACGCACGACGCAGCGCAGTCTGCGAACTCGTCGTGCTCCGGCGGTGGCGAGGCGCAGAAGGCGTCAGCGCAGGTAGCGCAGCGACCCGGCAGTCCGCCAGTGGTCACACCGTCCGGACAGTCACCCCCAGGCATCGGTCCAGCAGGGATCGGGGTTGTGACTGACTCGCTTGCGCGGAGGCGAAGCGAGTTGCTGCTCGAACAAAACCGCAAGCGGACTCAGATGAGCGGCGGGGAGCAGAAAGCCAGTGCGGCAGATAGCGTTCAGCGCACTGGTAGCTGGAACGGCGCAGCTGCGCCAGCGCAGAGGGAGCAGTGGAGTGGGGCACCGCAGGCAGTGGGACCCGTGGGCAGTCAGCCGACAGAGCCGGGCAGTCAGAAGCCAGAGCCGATGGCCTGCGACCCAGATGATGAGGAGTTGCAGAGGCAGGAGACGCCGGCGGCCACAAACTCCGGGCTGGGGCTAGGGAGAGACCCAGCGACTCTGCGAGTGAAACTGCGATTGGCAATGCCAAATGGCACGGAGCTGTCAGACATTGATGTGCTCGTTGACACCGGCAGCGAGCCGGACCTGGTCGACTCGAACTTTGCTCAGCTGCTGTGGCAGAATGGCGTTAGATATGGCGACGCCGGTGGGCACCTCACGGTTGTGGGTGGAGGCACAATCCAGCCACACGGCAGCATGCGAGTGACAGTTGTAGTCGCCGGCAGAGATGGTGCCAAGCAGGCTTTTGCGATGCCAGTGCCACGCAGACTCG
>CALGTP010000638.1 GCA_937902105.1 uncultured Actinomycetes bacterium | reverse complement strand
GACTTCAATGTCAAGTATCCGCACGAGCTCACGTCCAAGCGACGCTTGCCTGGGAAGGAGGTGATGGCGCTGCTGCTAGCCATGAACAAGGACGGTCGCATGTTCAAGTGGCTGTCTTGGTCCAGCTACATCTCTTTGCTCCTGGAAGAGAAGCGGCAGGAGTCGGCCATGCCGGCCGCTAAGAAGCGCAAGTTGGATGTGTCGGACGAGCACGGCCTGATGCTGGTCGAGCTGGAAGACAACGACGCGGAATCGCAAAGCGTGTCGTTCCTGGGCTCCGCCTCGTTGGCTGAGCGCGTCTTGGAGCTGAGGGCGCGCGCTTTTGCAATGGCCGGACACTGTGGGCTTCTTGTGTCTCGCCTGTACAACGAAGCTCTCATGGAGTTTCACTACGAGGAGCAAGCGGATGCAACGCAGCGCTCCCCCTCCTTGCTCGAACTGGTCCATGCGGACAAGAGGGCGCTTGAGGTGGCCTTCGATATCGTGCAGGAGGAAGGTTGGACGCTGGACAAGGCCTTGGCCCATGTGGCAGCGCCCGGTGGCGAGCTCTGGAGGCACTTGGGGCCTCGGGCCAAGAGCACAGTCGTGGCTGCCAAAGGCGCAGGGAAGGGCAAGTGGTCAGGTGATTCGGCGGGTGCTGCGGCTGCGCCTGTCAAGCAGCAGGCGCCGGCCTCTGCCAACGAGACGCTTGCGAAGGCAAAGGTGGACAAGCGCAATTGGGCGAAGAAGTCAGATGACAATCGCCAGTACTGCTTCGCAAAACATGAAAGGAACATGTGCAAGAGGGAGGGCTGCAAACTGGCCCACAAGTGTCCTCTCCTGATCAAGGGCAGAGCGTGCAATAGGCGGCATGCCGCGGTCGACTGCGACCAGTTCACTCGCTAGGGACAGCGCCCATGGGGGGACGAGGGTTGTCCCATGGGGCCTGAGCGCAGTCAGGCGTGCGATTTGCTCTGCGGAGAGGTCGCTGTGGCTGATGACGCTTGCGACGAATTCATGTGCGATGGCTGTTCGTGTTGCGAACAGATTAGCCCCTGTTCGGCAGGCGAGCAGTGGGAGGGCGTTAGTGGGGAGGAGCAGCTGGACTCGTGCCCCGAGCGTCGGAGAATCGAAGAGGACTTGGCAGCCTTAATTGATGAGTCAGATTTTGCCCCCTCCGTCTCTGCCGAGGCCATGTCAGAGGAGAGGGTGCGCGACGGTGCTGGGCTTAAATCGAATGGCAGTTGGACTTTGCCGAGGTGTGCCTCTGATTTCTTTTGCTCTTTGCGGGATCGCTGGCTGGGACGATTCAGCGACTGGGACTTGCGTGAGAGATGCAAGCGCCATGTGGAGGAGAAGCTGGAATCTTGCTTGTTCTCTGATGAAGAGCTGGACACGCTACGTCGGGACTTGGAAACCTTTCTTTGGGCGCTCGGCCTAGAACGAAGCGCTGGAGTGGAGCCTTTTCAGCCTTTCCACTTGGATCTTTTGGAGGGCTTGCTGCGGGTGCTGAATGATCCAGATTGCGGCCTTCCCCTTTTACTGAAGGAAGGGGTGCCGACGGGCGTTTTGAGCAAGATCGAGTCTTCAGGCATGGCGTGTGTTAGTTGGGCGAATCGAACGCTCGGAATCGCTGCTCCTGTTTTGGAAGGCTGGGTCTCCCTTTTGACTGTTCCTTCCGCTTCGGTTTTGTTTTGTTTCCTGACTCAACTAAGGTATCTTTCATCCGGCTGCGGAGAACGGTGGCATTGCGGAAGAGTGGTGCGCAGATGTGCGGCTGTCGGATGGGAACTGGAGCAGCGCAGACGAGAGCCCAGCGGTAGCCCAAGCCTTGGTGGAGAAGGACGTGGCAGATGGGTATCTCGAGCAATGGTCCGGCTCACTGCGTGATGCGGAAGCGCGGTGGCCAGGTGCAGTGGCGGTCATGAAACTGGCTGTAATCATTGCGGCTGGCAAGTCGCCGCGCCTTGTGGCTGATGCCACGGCTCCTGGGGTCAATGCGCGCTGTCGTATTCCTGAGCGCATTGAGCTGCCCACTATCCGCGATGTTATGCGGGCTTTGGCGATTCATTACGCGTTGCACCCAGACGAGGAGCTTGCTGCAGTTGTGATTGACGTCAAAGCAGCCCACAAGCAAGTCAAGATCAGAGAAGCAGACGGAGGGTTGGGCTTTTGCAGGTTGGGGAAGAAGCTCTTTCGGTACCGGACTTGTTCCTTCGGCGCCAAGTTCAGCTCGTACTGGTGGGCGCGGGTGGCTGGTGCGTTGACTCGTATATTACATGCTTTTGTGCATTTCCGTCATTATTGCTTCATTTACGTGGACGACCTGCTGCTGCTCGGCCCACGTGATCGCATTTGGGAGGTAGCAGAGCTGGCGCTGGCGCTGCTGTCAGCCATCGGCTGCCCCATCTCCTGGCAGAAACTCCGTGTGGGCTCCGTAGTTCCTTACTTGGGTTTCCTTCTTGATGTGGCCATGGCGACTGTGGGCGTGGACGAAGAGAAAGTGGCACGTGTGCTTGCCTTCCTGCGTCAGCTGCAGCCGCGGCAGCGGTTGTGCTCGGGGGTATTTGAGAAAGGGCTTGGCCTCCTGATGTGGGCGTCCTGGGCCGTGCCGTCCTTGCGTCCGTGGCTGGCCTCGCTGTATCATGACTTGACCTCGCCCGGGGCACATTTCTGCCTGGTCGACAAAGTGCTGTTGAATGACGTATTTGCTTCGTTAACAGGGGACGGCTCGCTACGCAGGGAAGTGACTGGTGTGGACGCCCGTGCGGGCTGGAAGCTTTGTGCAGTGGGCAAGCGTCCAGCCCACTCGCGAGCAGACGCGTTGGGGTGCATCTCAGCCAGGCTTCCTGGCAAGGTCTGGCTTCGGTTCTCAGATAGAAGCGGCGCTCAAGTGCGTGTCTCTGGTCTCACTGCGCTGGCAGCCTCGCTTTGGAGAGGTGCCATGAAGGATCATGCGCGTCTGCAGCGGTGCCTGGTTTTAAACGATCTTGGGGGTGCTGCCGCAGCCGATGCGTGGGCTTGCTCCTCAACTGCAGGTCTCGGGGGCTGGTTCTTGTTGGAAGACGGCACGGGGCTTAGTGACGTATATTGGTTCCGACTTGAAATCGCTGTTTCAGATCTCCCACAGTGGTTTAGACTGAGCAGGAATATGCAGGCAGACATTGCCTTTTACGAGCTCCTGGCGCAAGTGATCTTGGCAGTGCTTCGGTTGCGGTTCGCAGGGCCAGTGGCCACTCATGTGCAGCTCAAACAAGTTTGCGATAATTCGCCCTCGGTGGGAGCGATTGGACGGAGCTTCACCACTAAGGTGCCGCTTTGCTATGCTTTACAGGCGCTGGCTTTTCACGCAGCACGGCTGGACTCTGCAGTGCAGGTGTCTCACATCGCAGGCAAGAAGAATGGGCTTGCTGATCGCATCTCGCGGTTCCGGAAGTTCCCGAATACTTTAAACTTATTAAACGCAGATCGTGAAGTGGTAGTTGACCTGAATGAGCTACTTGATCCCGTGTGGGGCTAAAACAGACAGTGTCTTGCTCTGATAGGT
>CALGTP010000637.1 GCA_937902105.1 uncultured Actinomycetes bacterium | reverse complement strand
GTGACACAACCGTGTTCATGTGTGAATAGTGGTGGGTGTCTGTAACCGATCATCGTATGGTCGAAGTTGTCCGGTTGCCTTTCCGGGCAAGTATCCGGGTCGGACCAGTCGCGGACATCTACTCCGTGACTGGACGACAGCGACCTCGATGGTGGTCCTTGTCTTTGTGCGTGTGTGCAGTGGCACCAGTGCACAGCTCAGTGGAGCTCTCTGTGGAGAACAGTATCCGTCTTAGTGCAGACTATAACGCACAACAACATGTCATCTACTGGCTCTCCAATGGTATCGGTATGGTCTATCGACCCCAAGCAACTGCGCATTGACTTTGATGTTCCTCGCTACTCCATCAAGTGTCAACCGCTCAAGCACCTCAACCCCACCGATCGGCTCGCGATCGCCGACTGGCTCCTCAAGTTCCGCGCTGCCGCCGGCGCAGACTGCGCCATCATCTTCTCAGCTCCAGTCTTGCGAACCGAGTTCAGAATCCACTTCCAGCTCACTGGCAATGGCTTCTGGGACGAACTCGACGGCATGTCGGAAGTGGAGTTCTTCGATGATCTGTACAACAAGTACCTCACGCGACGTGCCTTCATCAACGGCGTCGTCGCCTCCTTCATCATCAGCCACGTCGAGTGGGAAAAAGAGCCCGCCCTCGCACGCTGCATACGCGACCTGCCAGGCGCACCAGGATGGGGCTCCACCGGCGACGGCCGCGCCATGTATGACTGGCTTGTCAAGCACGGCTCCACTGACGACGCGGCCACACAGGAGCGCCTCGTCACCGAGTGGTCCCACTACCTTATCGAGGCTCGCCTTACTAAACAAGGCCTCCCTCGCACTCGAGCTGTCTTCACTGACTCGTCTTCAGCGGAGGACGTCATCGACCGCCTTGCTTCGCTTCTCGACCTCTACGAGAAGGTCGGAGATCATCGCTCGGCACCAGCGCACGTGTTCATCAAAGTAATGGTTCAGCTTCTCTCTGAAGATGTTCCTTCCCTTCACGACTGGGGCACGCGCTTCATCATCGACGTCCTGACCGGCTTCAAAACGATCACTGCCACGCGCTCAGAATGGGTAGCCAACGAGGCCAGCACCCTCATCCGCGCCATCCTCCCCATGCGATCGCTCGCATTCGCCTCGACAATTACGAACGAACGCTCGCCTGGCGCCCTCAACGTGCAACGCGCCGGTCCTCTCAACAACGCTCGTCCCTCCCAACCCTCTTCTAACCGCCCGCCCTTTCAAGTCAAAGACCCAAAGGACGGCTACAAGAGCAAACCGAAAGGAGACGACGCAGCCCGGTTCGGCCTCTGCGGTTTCTGCGACGCGCGGGGTTGCCAGAATGCTGACAATCCCAAAGCCGGCATTGCCACTTGCTCCGTTTTCGCGGGGTGCGCGTGCAAACCGAACGCCTCACCAGACGAGAAGCAATACGTCGAACTTCAGCGCAAGTTCCTCAAGGAAGCCGGTCCTAAGTCCAAATACCACACGTCGCCGTACCTGAAAGGTGCCGCCAGCCGATCGGACGTCTGGCAATTCACTAAGGACCTAGCTGAGCGCTCCATGGTCACCAACCTCCCGACCTCAGGTGTGCGTATCAGACGTGAGAATCGCCTCCGCCAAGTAGGCAAGTTCCGGACCATGGCCGCTCAGCTCGTTGACGAAGGGGACAACGAGAGTGCGGCCTACCTCTACAGGTGCGCCGACCGAGTCGAGCACGACGACGAGGTCCGTGACGAAGCGTCAGACGACGGTGCAGTTCATAACCTCGCCGCCGAGAACGAACTCGTCGGCGCGTTTAACAGACTCGCCCAAGTCGACGACTTTGACAAAGGTGCTTTCGTAGGTGCTGAGGGCCTCTTCACTGACGCTGACAACGGCTCGCTCAACGTGATGCACAACGTGGGCCGTCTCAACGCTCTCAGTCAAGATCGAGTCGTCGATCTCGCGGATGCCTACATCCAAGGCGTCATCACTCCGGTCCACGTCGAAGTCCCCATCGCTGACGTGGGACGTCTCTCGATGCTTCAAGGCAGTTACTCACGTCAAGACGAAGACTCTCTCGACACTTCAGACGCCGTCGCCGTCTCCAACGCAGCCGGAATCGCAGCAGCCAAGGTCTGGGAAGCGGCCAAGGCCAGAAACGCCGAAGCTGCCCGCGCTCACGCCACCTCCGGCGCGCACGCCACGAACAGTCTGCCCCAGGGCACCTTCATCGCCCCAGCAGACAATGTCCTTTACAGCAATCGGCGCTTCATCCTCGCCGTCACCGACAGCCTCGTGCACACTGGCGCCGCCACGATCGACCAACGGGGCTACGTCTTCCACATGACCGTCGTCCTCCGCGACGATATTCATGCGCAGCTCGAACACATCGTCGCTGGCTCGACACAACCCTACCTCCTCGTGGTTCCTCAGAGCGAACTATGGAGGGCCGTCGTCTTAGAGGACGAACTTCCTGCCGGATTCATTCCGACGGTCGGAACGAACATAGTTAGCTGGATTGGCTGTTTTCATCGAGAGACAACTCGTGCACGCATGGCTCTTCGTCAGCAGCTAGCAGAAGCTCTGATACGTGACAACGCTGACATTCTTAGGCAACCAGACCGCCTCGGCCGTCTCATCATGCTCAGCGGTACACCCGAGTTCCCACACCCTGACGACGCGAATAAGACTTTCACCTTCGCCTCCTCCGTCAACCCTGGACCGCTTTGTACTGACGATCCACAAGGGCGCTTCGGCACACGTCCCGATGGCTTCGGCCGTGGCAGAGGCCTTCTCACTCCGCAACCGCGGCTCAAGCACCAAGCGCTATCCAATGCCCCGCCAGCTGCCGATCGCAGCTACTCAGCCGCCGCCACGGCGTCTGCGAGTGGTCCCTCTGCTCCGCCTTCGACGCCTCGGTACACCCCGCCCGCTTGCATGCCGGCTCGTGGTACGCCCGAGTACATCGCCGAATGCGCCAAGATGGCCGCCATCGAGGATTTTTGCCGCCAAAATCCTTCGGCTTCATCGACCAAATCGTCGAGGCGCCGTAAGAAGGAGGCAATCTGCGAGGCCACTCACGATGCTTCAGGCGCACCGGAGGGCACTTTGGGGGCGGCACACCTCGTCGACTCCGACCCGCCTTCCATTGCCGCCCCCACGCCGCAAGATTCGGAGGCAGCCCAGCTCGATGCGCGACCCGCAGCCGTCAACGACGCTCTCACTACCAGCGTCAGCTCGGCCCTCCAACTCGAATGCCTTTCAGAGCGTGTCAGCATCGTCGAGCAGCACTGTCAAGACCTTCGAGATTCGGATAACCACATCGCTGCGAACGGCAGCTCGGGCAGCGTCATCGCCGATCACATTAGCTACGTCCACAGCACCTTCGAGCGCACATCCAAAGCCTTGGAACACACCGACCATGCAATCGCCACAATTCAGCTGCAGGTGAATCGCATGGAAGAAGTGCTTGTCGGCATGCGGAGCAACCAACAAGCTGACCTGGATCATCTCGCTCAACACGTTGTCAAGCTTCACGTCGACCCGCGCCTCCTCGAAATCGCCATGACGCAACGCGGACAAACTGCGGACGTCACGAAGCGCATCAATCATCTTGAGACCGACATGGTTACGGAGCTTAGCGTCCTGAAAGCGCGGATTCATGCTCTGGACGCTCGTCTCTACCAACCCGCTTCTGCCAGCGAAATGGCCGACGCTCGTATTTCTGCGCTCGAGACACGCCTCCGAGACAAGGCCGGTGATCAGGATTTCACAGAGCACCATCACGCTCTCGACGCCCTCTATGCCCGCGTGCACTCTCTCGAAATCTATCGTTCCTGGCCCAAGCTCGACCCTGCCCCTGGCATTGCCTCCAGATACCTCGCCACGGCATCTCGTCTAGCTCGTCGCCTTCCTCGCCTCATCTTCGATGCGCGCTCCACTCTCGGTGGCTTTCTCGCCGGCGTTATGTTCGCCATCCTTTGCACGTTCTGGTTCTACAACCCTCGTCTACACCCTGCCTCGGCAAGCACCGGCGCCCTCAACATGCTGCACAGCGGGCACGGGCGCATGCCCAATCTCCGCGAGCACGGGGCGATCCTCAGGGCCGCCGCCGACACCCGCGGCAGCAGCCTTTTCGATGGGGGGGCGACACACATCGTGCACGAAGACGACAAAGGCGCCATCCATGGGAGCTGGCAACCTGACGTCGCAGGCCTTCGCCTCGGTGACGACACGTTCATCCAAGCCTTCGGATCCGTCCTCAAAGACTTCATCCCGCCACCCGATGTTGGCGGCCCGGATATCCGACGCCGCGTCCTCATCGCTCCCGCAGTAGCCTGTCGAGTCTGGTCGGGCACGCAAGAAGTCGACATGTACGGATCGACATTCGTCGACTCGCCCACCAAAGGCAAATACCTACAGCTCGAGGATGGGCGCATCCTCAAGCTACGTCTCGCCTCCAACGGCCTACGCATGCTCGACCTCCGCGTGCGACCCACGGACGCCATCATCAACAGCCTAGTGGCAATTCGTCCAGCTGCTCCTTCGACCCCCGCAGCTCTCTGTCGCATCACAGGCGTCGGTAAACGCCACATTCCGCTTGCACCAATCGAGTTTCTGCGTCTGTGGCACTGCATCCTCGGACACCTCTCGTCACGTCGGCTGCTCGCTACGCTCCGACACACCCTCGTGCTCGCCAACATTCCGGTGCTGACCCCCGACGTTGTCAAAGCATACGAAAGCGAGCACTGCGATGTGTGCAACGCGTTCCTTCAGAAGCGTGCCTCCGTGCCGACTCAAGCGCCCGTCGCCTCCGGGATTCGGGCTGCCACCGAACTGCCTCCATCGGCTGGCCGCGCGATCCGGCCCCTCTATCGCATCCTTCTCGACGTCTTTGGCCCCGTCCCATGGGCCTCAGCTCAGTTCGGCTACCGCTTCGTGCTCGGCCTCATCTGCGAGGCCACCATGATGCGCTGGATCTTCGGGCTCAAAACCCACACGGAGGTTGACATTGAGAGCTGCATCAACCTCTTCCTCGCGTCAATGCGTCTCCTCCGTCCCGACCTATCCATCGACATCATCCGCTCCGATGGTGCGCCAGAAAACAGATCGCACCGTTGGTACGCCTTCCTCGAAAGCCTCGGGATCCTCCACGAGCAATCAATCGCGTACGACTCGCACCAGATGGGCGCAATCGAGAACACATGGAACCTCGTCCCCTCGGCAGGCGCGATGCTCGCGGTCTCGAACCTCGGCAAGACCCACTGGTACACAGCGCTTCGCTACGCGGTCCTCCTCTCCAACATCGTGCAGTCCAACGTCACGGGCGCCACCGAGAAGATGACTTCAGCGTTCGAGCGCTTCTACGGCACCAAGCCATGCGGCGACCACCTAAACGTGTACGGGGCGCCCATCCGGTACCACGTCAAGCTCCACACGATGGGACGCGACGACAAGTTTGACGAGCACGCCTTGCCCGGGTTCTACGTCGGCCCCTCCCCAGAGAACCCCGAGGAGAAGTACGTCTGGACCGGCACGCGCCACATTTCTGTCGGCGGCTCCTTCGTCATCGACGAATCGCGCTTCCTCGTGCCCATTCATCTGAGCAACGAGTACTTCACCTCTTGGCCCGTGCCCACGCCCGACTCGACCATGCCACCCGTCCAAGCTCCGCTTCGACCGACCGTCAAGACCGCTCAAGTGCTCAAGGAGCCCTTACCGAACGGGACAGTCCTCGAGTTTCGCTATGCGAACACTGACTTCACTGCCTGGAACTGGTACTCGGGCAAGGTCGTCAGTTGGAGACGACGCGCAGACAACGGCATCGAACATGAGATCGAATGGCTCGATGACAAATGGACCCAGAACGACTGGATCAACTTGGCCTCCTCCGTGCGCATCTGGCGACTACCCGCGTCATCAACACCGCTCGTATCACCTCCGATGCCTCCGCCGCCTGCTGCACCTCCGGTCGTGCCGCCCGTTGCCCGCGCCACGCGCAGCTCCACACGCACCGCCGCTCTTCATCGCACCCGTGCTGCTCAGCCACGCGCGCTCATCGTCGGCATCGAGACCGGCACCTTCAGCTCTTCCCTTCGGCTCAAAGGATGGCTCGTCGACTCCGTCAACGCAAGCTCGGCTTCCGACTCGTCAGCACAACGCACGCTTCGAGACCGCGTCCTTGCCGGCGAATACGCTCACATCGTCCTCTTCCCCTCGCCAGAAGTCATCAATGGCGAGAACAAGATAGTGCCGATCGCCGCTGCCCTCGCCTTGGTAGCTCACAAAGCAACCATTCCCTTTACCATCATCGGCAACAGCACCGACGCCGCACATCGACACCACTTCTGGACATGGAAACCTATGGTGATCCTCGAACAGATCACCAACGTCTTCCAGGAGTCTTTCCCACTGTGCAGCTTCGGCGTCTCTGCTGACCTTCGCATGACGCTCTGGACGACGTCAGAGCTCGTTCGCTCCAAGTTCGCTGACCTCGAGTGCACACACAACTCTCATGCCTCCTCGGACATATTGTCTAGCTTGCCCGACGCTGCCAGCACCGCTCTTGCTCAAGCCATCGCGTCGACGGCGACGATCGACATTATGCCCGAGTCCACGACGAAGATTGATGGCATGCACCCCATCTTCGCCGCGCGTTACGACAACGCTGCAAACGGCCTGCACCGGCGATCCGCACAAGCTGACGAACCTGCTCTCACCGCCCTGCTTGCCACCGCTGCAGACCTCGCAGACATGCCGCTCTGCCTGTTCTGCCAAGACGACGTACCGTCGGAGCTCGTGTCCTCGACCGCGACGCTGCTCTCGGCCTCTTCAGATGCACACGACGAGCTAGACATCGGCCTCCTCGACGTCCCTAACGAGGACGACGGCTCGACAATTGACGCCGTGCTCAATCTCGCCAAGGGCAAAAAGTTCCCCATCGACCGGAAGGAGGTTGTCTACCACACTGACAGCGGCGTGGTGCATGCTCTTGAACCTCGCGGCATCAAAGAGGCCCTGACCTCCTTGCAGCGCGATCAGTGGATGCTCGCAATCGACAAGGAAATGGACAACCTTCGGGCACACGATGCCTTCCACTACGTACCCGTCAAAGAAGCTCTCGCGCAAGGCAAGAAGATCATGCGCATGACCTGGGTGTTCAAGATCAAAACACTCGACACCGGCGCGCTCGACAAGTTCAAGGCACGCTTCTGCGTCGTCGGAACCAACCAGGTCAAGGGCCAGGACTACTTTGAGAGTTTCGCCTCTGGCGCCCGCGGGACCAGCGTCAAGATGGTCGTCATCATCACGGTCGTCGAAGGCTGGATCGACTTCCACTTCGACCTCAACGGAGCCTACCTCGACTCCAACATTGATACCGACGTCTACGTTGATCAAGCGGCCGGCCTCGACCCTGTCGTCGGACCCAACGGCGAACGCATGTGCATGAAACTCGACAAGGCGATCTATGGCACCGTCCAAGCCGCACGCCTCTTCACCAAGAAGTTCCGTGCCGCGCTCGTCAGCATCGGCTTCGAAGTCTCGCTCGACGACGAGGCTGTCTACCGCCTCGACCACAAGTTCGGCCGCATCATCCTCGCCACGCACGTTGACGATGGCATCGGCGGTGCCTCCTCTGCCGCGGTCCTCGAATGGATGTACGCCGAGATCATCAAGCACGGCTTCTCCTTCTCTCAACAGGGGGGGTGGCATACGATCCTCGGCTTCGGAGCCAAACGTGATCTTGTTAACCGCACCGTCACCATCAGCGCGGGTGGGCACATCCGCGACCTCGTTCGCATGCACCTGGTCGACGAAGTGGCTTCTACGCTCAACCCGCCCACACCGACTGCACGAACCATCATGGACTTACAACCAGCGGGTCAAGAAACGGCTGCCGAAGCCTCGCTGCACACTGCGTGGCGAGCCAACGCCCGCGCGCTCAAAGGCTCCTTGATTTACGTGCAACAGATCCACCCCGCCATCGCACACGGGGTCAGCCGAGTGTGTGCACACATGGCCACGCCGACGCACGAATCCTACGCCGCAGCCAAACGAATCCTCG
>CALGTP010000636.1 GCA_937902105.1 uncultured Actinomycetes bacterium | reverse complement strand
CAAATTCAGAACACCCGCCTGAGTCGTCGACCGACGACGAGTGCGACGAGGACCAGGTTGAGACTGATTCCAATTCCGACACCGAAGACTCTGATGCCAGCCAGCACGAAGATGAGAACGCCGATGCAGACGGAGCCACTTCTGTCTCCAAGGGCAGTCCTCGATCAGGCAACGATTCGGAAGATGAAGGTTCAGAGTCGGATGAGAGCAGCAGCAGCAGCAGCAGCAGCAGCAGCAGCAGTCCATCCAAACGCAGCAGCATTCCAGCAAAGAATGCTTCAGACCTGGGCCTTGATTTGGGCCGATGCAGCATCAGCAGCAGCAGCAGCAGCAGCAGCGTCAGCGTGAGCAGCAGCACGAGCTGCAGCCAGACACCGCAACAAAAACAAACAGCCAACAGCCCTGGCACAGATGTGGCAACCTTGCAGGGGCCATGCGAAACTCATGACGAGCACCAAGCTAGGCACCCTGTGTTCCAAGCAGGTTGTGACCGATGTGTGTATAATCACAATCAATCTGATTGGGCGGAGCTTTGTGTGAGCGAGGACCCGACAGGATACAGGTGGGTGTGGCTACAGCCGCCGTCCCCCAGCAGCCGAACCCCTTTCCATTTAGGCTGTGCCTTCTGCAGGGAAGCTGGATTCGGCGGCAGGTTCGCGAAATTCCGGGCAGTTGCAAAAGTGTGTAACATTCTGAGACACGGGAGCACTGAACAGCATCGGCACGCTGAAGCCCTGTTCCTTAAGCAGAAGTTGGCCGGCTTTAGCAGCAAGGGCAAAAAGGGATCAGCCAGCATGGAGGTTGCCTCCCCTCCTCCCTGTGCGCTCGGATACGCCCACGTTATTTTCCAGTTGGTCCAACTCCGTACTGCCACAGCATTTCAGTGCTTCAAGAAATGGCTGCATGCTGCTCGCCTTACTGGGGCAAGTGTGCCTTTTGGAGCAGAGCAAGGGAAAGTAAGCAAGCAGCTCACTACAGTCA
The DNA here is from genome assembly GCA_937902105.1 of uncultured Actinomycetes bacterium. Lineage (GTDB taxonomy): Bacteria > Actinomycetota > Acidimicrobiia > Acidimicrobiales > Ilumatobacteraceae > Casp-actino8. The sequence goes on along the minus strand of CALGTP010000636.1, from coordinate 1,986 downwards.
TCGGTGATAGGGAAAGAGCCACCACTGCTAAAATTGCCCTTGCCAGCAGCTCCATAGGTGCATCTCAGGACGGAAAGGCGGGAAAACTTGCCGTGAACCTCCGCTGCGTCTTCTGGAAATGGCCTGCAGGCTTGAATCGGCGGCCTGGCATCGCCGGTTTGGAGGCTTTGAACGGGGAGAAAGGCCCTTGGATTGCACATCGAGTGGGTGGATTGGTGTCACTTGGCACCAGCCAGGGTGCCCAGGCTTTGCTCAGTGGACTTGTGGGTGTGGTTGATGCCCACGCAGCCACAGAAGTAGAGGCAGATAGCTTGCGCAAATCTATGAAGTTCCTCGCCACTGATGGTGCCAACGACGAACTGGCTTGCGGGGCGCTGGCAAGTGGCTCTGGCAAGTTCCCAAATCTTCACTTCCATGAAACAGATGAAAGCCACTCAGCCATGGTAGCCTTGAAAGACATCATCAAAGCTGATCCCGAAGTTGAGCTTGTTGAAAAGTTGCTGGTGAGCGGGAAAAAGCCTTCATCCTTGTCACGGTTCCTGAGCACCAGTGACCGATTCAGTGCGATTTTCCAGGCCGAGGAGCAAAAAGATGCAGTCCAAGTCTTGGTGCATTTTGGCTGGGCTATGCACCGTTTTGAGTCGCGGAAGAAACCGCTGGGTCGTTGCTGCCGCCGCCTCCAACAGTCATTTAGCGCTCTTGCCCAAGAGGCAGAGAATGGCAGCTCAACGCAGCACATCGATGCTGTTTATCTATTGGAAAACCTGGGCGGTGAAAATTCGATGCGGCTCGTGCTGGGAGGCATGCTTGCTGACTTCTTCTGGGAGCACGGGGCTTGGGTGCGAGCTGGAGATGTGAACGATCCAGATGTTTTCGTTGTGGAAGCTGCAGCGACTAGCTTTATAGCCAGGTTGGAGGTTCTTTTCATGAAAGGCTTGGTGATGACAGCGGCTGCGAAGGGAACCTTCACGTTTGAAGTTCTACGATTCCTTGCCCGAGCTCCAGTTCTGTACTTCAAGCGCAAGGCGATGGTTTTATCCTTAGCGGATGTAACCGACACAGACGAACTTTGGGGCCCGCTGACCCGCATGCGGCTGCTTGTTGAGTTGATGAAGAAATTGGTGCACGCCCAGAGGCCGCAGTTCAGCTGGAAGATGCGCTTCCAATCGTACCGCTTGCCGAGTCCACTTTCCACCCAGCAGGGGCGTTTCAAGGATTTTTCCCAAGAGGAGACAGACAGATTGAAGCAAGAGGTGAAACAAAATTTGGTTGCCATCTGGACCAATGCTAGGCTGGATTGTGACAAAATCATGGATGAGTTTCTTTATTTGCTGCCCAGTGCAGAGTCACACCGCCAACACGGAGCTACAACGCGTGAGGCATGGGCCAGGGCATCAGCCGATTTCCCCGAATGTCGCAACGCTCGTGAAGCAGTTGACCTGTTGATCGGCTTCTGTTTCGGAACCGGCAAGACTGAGAGGTTGTTGAAACTTATGTCTGCCCAAGTTCGTGCTGAGAGGGCAAGCATGCTGTGCGCAACGCAAGAGAGTGTTCTCTTAGCGTCCCAAGCCCCTGAGGAAATCGACATAGCATCTCGGGAGCGGGACCGGCATGGTAACATGACTCTCATCCCTAAGACAGACTATTTGCCAGATATACTGCGCCGCTACAACAAGGCTTATGGCATGCGCTTGACCCGGGGTCCTGTGAAGCAGAGGAGGGACACAGGTCGGCAACGTAATGTAGACAAACCCAACCGGCCGCAGACTGAAGCTGTTGCTTGGCTAGGTCGATGGTTTTTTCCAAGTCTTTTTCTATCTTGCATTAGGTGATGTAGCAGAAAATTGAAATTTACATCTCTGATGTGACACTGACCAAGCCCATTAAAAGCCCTCATTTCTTATGGATGTCGATGCCGTTTTTTTCGGGAAGGCTTTCCAAACGAGAGATTAACAAACGAGCGTATGTTTGCTCAAGTTCAAACGA
>CALGTP010000635.1 GCA_937902105.1 uncultured Actinomycetes bacterium | reverse complement strand
GTGCTGCAAGCAAAGTCGACTGCCAGCTTGTAGGCCTTGGCGCGTCTGTGGGCCAGCTCGTTGAAGAGGCGCTGCTGGTATGCCTCACCACAACGCTCAGCTTCAAGTTCACCCAGGTTCCATCTCTTTGACCAAGTGCGGACACTCCAAATGCCAAAGGACGAGGCAGAGATGGTGTCACATTCGTACTGCTTCTCACGATGATTGCCGAAGGTGACCTTGAGGGAAGAGGCGCCATCTGGATGCAGCCGAGGGCCGCTATCACGCATGATTCCAGCAGACTCACCAGTGCCCAGAGAAGCGGCAATGGTCAGGCAGGCGAGCGCCAGCCTGGCGACGCTGCCCTTGGCAGGTCTCTCATCGGCATGCTTGTAGGTGCAGGCATCTCCCTGGCGACACACACCAGGAGGGTTATTCCACGGCTTGTGGAAGTGGCAAAGGCGTCCAGCACCATTCGACGATGCTCTGCTGCTGGCACCGGAAGAGCGGCTACCAGCATCGGACCGAGGAGGCGTGCGACCAGCATTCCTCTCACTCTTCGGCTCCGAGCAGTCCTTTGCAAAGTGGCCCATCTTGTTGCAGTTGTAGCACTTCGTCTTGGACATGTCGCGCTCCCCGGATTGAGAACGCTGACGGCCATCGACTTTTCGGCGACCATCCGAAGACTTCGCTGCTGCTGCCTTGGTTGGAGTAATGCCAGCTTCCTTGAGTTGCGCTGCCAGCGCATTGATCTTGCGATCACGGTCGGAGATGTCCCTCTTCAGCTTGTCCTGGTCGGCCTTGTCTGCCGGGCCAGAAGAAGAAGACTTGCCAGCAAGAGCCTGGATATTCTCCTCGCGTTTGCCAACCGTGCCAGTCAGCTGCGAGTTCAGGAGCTGCGCCTGACCAGCCTTGAAAGCCTTGTCTTTGATCTCCTGCAAGCAGTCCTGAGCAAGTTCCATGAGAGAGTCAAACGTTTTCTCCGATTTGGGCCGCAATCTGTAGAAGTTCCAGTGCACAGAAAAGCAAGGCATGACCTCCAGACATTCTTCTAGCAAGTCACGCAAGGAGTCAAAGGAGACATCACCAGCAGCCAGCGGCACGCTGTGCCAGGTATTGAGGAAGGTCTCGAATCGCTCAGCAGGCGGGGGATTCCGCACAACAGAGTCACGGATGGCGACGAGCGATTTGAACGTGAAGACCTGAGACCTCGAAACTTCTTTGCTAAATTCGTCATAAAAATAGCGAAGTATCTGAAGGCCACCCCAAGGAGGAAGTCCCTCCTGCGTTTGCTTCTCCAGTGCATTTGCCAAGGCGCGTCCGATTTCGCCTCGCAGTGTTCTGGAGAAACTCAGCTAACTTGTCGTCCGGGCTCACAATGTCAGGATCCGTGCAAGCAAGGTCGTCAATGCTCAACTTAGGGTCTTCAGCCCTGAGAATGTAGTCCCAAGCTTTCTGCCCTCGACCGCTCATCGTCTTGAAGTTTATTCGGATAGCTTGCCGAAAGCGACGAAATTCAGGGATCGTAGGGTGAGCCGGACCTGTCATTTTCTCGGCTTCGCGGCGCTGAACAGTAACGACCGGCTGCAACTTCTGCAAAGCGTCACACTTGTTCTTCGCGATCTGCCTCTTCTTCTTCCTCTCACGACGAGCTCGTCGATGGCGACGTTCACCAGAACTCCACGAAGCATGCGAGGACGAAGAATCACCGCCATCATCTCCACCATGGGCGCCAGCAGACTTGAGCTTGCCGCTCGCCTGCTGCTGCGTGGCACCGCCTTGGTCAACCGGCTTTAGTTGGCCAACGCTGTGTTGAGCAAGGCCTCCAGCGACCGCTGCAGCCGTGTGCTGCTGCTGATGCTGATGCTGCTGTTGCTCAAGAGCTGCAAGGTTGGCCGATGTCAGCCTGGCAGCCTCCGCCCCTAAGGACATGGAAATGGAAGGAGGTGGTGCAGCGAAACCTGTTCGAGACGCTGCAGAAAGGAAGTCGAAGTCAAGGTCTATGAGGTTGACCACCGTGTCGGCAGGCAGCACTTGCCCCGTAAGAGGTTGAAAGGGCCGGGCAGCTCCAATTAACTGCGCCGGCGGCTGAAGTCCAGCAAAGGCAGCTCCAATTAACTGCAAGGGCTGAGCGACAGCGAAGTTTGCGGCGCCATTTCCAGTCTGCTGATCAGGCATCCGAGGACGTGGCGTCGAAATGTCAAAGGCTAAAGGCTCGAAGGAAAGCAAATCGGCGACAGCTGGAAAGGCTGCAGCGGCTGCTAAGTCCTGGGCAACGGCCGTTGACAATGGTCTCATTGAGTGAGTGGCTTTGGGAACAGCCGGAACAGTAGAGATTGACGTTGCTACTGCCGGCATCGCGGTCTGCGATGTTCCAAGAGGTGGGCCAAAATGACCAGGAGCTCCCGTCAGCAAAATGCCGGAGAGGTTCGGGTTGGGTTCAGCACTGGGCGAATTCATCAATACTATGGCTTCTACGCGTGAAACTTCAAGCGAAACATGAGGCGAGGCCTCAGCTCTGGTAGTCGTAGTTGTCGTCGGAGCGAAAGGATCGGAAAGGTCGAACTTCTTCATCTCAGCACGTGTTCCAGCGAAAGGATTAGGCGGCTGAGGCAGTCCAGGAGGAGGCGCAATCTGAGCAGTGAACACAGCATTTGATGACATTGCCGGCAACGGAGCAGGTCTAGCAAACTCAGGGTAGATCGGCTGGTCATCGATGGTAGCAGTGAACATGTCAATCCTTCGCTGCGCAAGCTCATCCTCAGCAACGGACGGTGGGCGAGATGTGCGCTCACGCTGCTGCTCTTCAAAAAATTCATGCTCTGCCAGCAGCCGCTCCTCTTTGATCTTCAGCAACTGCACCCGCTTCCCGGACACTGCCAAAGACAACTGAGATCTCGCAGAGTGATGCGATGGCGCTGCCTCTCTGGGCAAATCGGGAGCGTTTGCGTCATTCAGCTGGAGTGGAGTGTGCTCAGCTGTGGCAACG
>CALGTP010000634.1 GCA_937902105.1 uncultured Actinomycetes bacterium | reverse complement strand
CGACAAGCAAGGTGCTCAACACATGCTTGGTATCAGAGCTCCTGGGGCCAGCACAGATGTGGGCCCCAATTGGCTGGTTGAGTCGGCCTCGGTTCACTCGAAGCTTGAGTATCAACGAACACAGCGAGGCAGACAGCCGTCAAACCAGGACAGCCCTAACAGGAACAAGAAAGGCGACTCGAAGGGCAAGCCCAAGGGCGGTGGAAAAGGCAAAGGCAAGGCTCCCGATGCGGCGGGGGCCACTCAGGGCTGATCAGCTTACATGAAAGCCTTGGCCTCCTACGAATTCCAGGAGCCGCGCCCGTCGCCTGGAAGTTCCTCACGCAACAGATGGGTGCCCAAGGTTAAGCCAGCCTTTCCTTCGCTGGCCGACCTTGCAATTGACGATGGCTACTCCTGTGCCAAAGTCACGCCAGTGCCTTTTCCGCTACGACCTCAGAAACCCAAGTCACGGTCTCACACACTGAGAGAGCGGTTCAAGAAACGCATGCAAATCTGCAGAGTGGCTGTCGGCCTCATCTCCACAGTAAACAGTTTAGACAAAGGACTGGCAGTCGATCATCACACCAGACTTGCAGCTAAGGGTAGCCAAATGACAGTTGAGGTTACCGCTGCCGGTCGTCGAGCCATGCATTCTCTACTCAAGGATGCTACGTTGGTGGCTCGGGAGCGCCGGAGCCTCGGCTTGACAGGCGCCCATTTAGCTGCACCTACTCTGTTGAAGACATCGCTGGATGATGGTGGCTATCTCAAAATAACAGGTGTAAAACAAGTGCCGTTGATCGCAGACAGGATAGTGGAACCTAGCACTCAAGCATGCGTTAAACTCCTTGATGTGCTGCCTCCGGAAGACTCTCTCTTTTATTCTAAGGAATCAAATGTCATCGAACTGACAGGAAAGTCACAAGCAACTTTCCGAGAGATTGAAGCACGATACGCATTTGTGGGTGGAGACAAGCAACAATATCTAGATTACCTGAGCCGCCCGGAGGTTGCTTTCCTTTGGGAGTGGAACCTGGCATCGGCAGCTCGGGCCTTCGCGGGCATATCAGCAGTCCTGAAGAAGGACGGGGTCAGTCAACGCAAACTGCTAATGCAATGCTCAGCTGATTACCTTTAGTCAGATCCTAAGACCAGAGGGGGACTCGGCATGTTCGGGGGGTCAGCACTTACCCGAAATTTCGCCCCCTCCGATTGCATAGCTGCAGCATCCTGCGACGAGGACTCAGCCTTCACCTTTGTGGAAACAGCCGCCTGGATGAGACCTTGGTGCGCAGGACCACCGGTGTTAGCAGCTGAGGTTCGTCATCTTTTGCCTTGTGATTTGTTGTCCAGCATTCCAGATATTTATACTACATCTGTCGCTCCATATTGTACCAGACTTGCAATGGGTTCTTCGCACTCGGTATACATGCTTATGCAAATTAATCTTCGCTCAGTTGGCTGCACACTGTTCAACTATTCTCGTTTGTTGCACTGCCGACAGGAAACACTGCAATCGACTAACACAGAGTGCGCCGTGAAAGAGCCACTCAAAACGTTGGACTTCGAAATAGATGATTCCCACTCACATGAGCTTGAACATCGCACGGATGAAGAGTGGCTCAGCGAACAGAAACGCAACAAGACCACGACTAGTGGTGAATCAGGGTTCACGGTAACAGACTGGTGCAGAGCAGTCAGAGAAGCCAAGCAGCGCTCCTCCCGCATCATCACATGCATGCTATTCTTCGCCGGTCCGAGGCGAAACGACGACATAGAACATTGGCTTCAACGAGTGGCCGACTGGCATACTTATCATCTCCATTGATCTTGCAACTGACAACCGCTGGGATTTCACGGTGGCATCAACTTATCACCTCATTGCTC
>CALGTP010000633.1 GCA_937902105.1 uncultured Actinomycetes bacterium | reverse complement strand
GTTGATGACTGTTAGTGTTCGGTGGCCTACCGGAGTACTCACATGCAGTCACACTTCCCCCTCCCCTCCATAGCAGTCTACACACCAAAGTTTGCAATGGGTAGCTGCGTCAAAGAAAGTCCTCTCCAAACTCACTCTGGCAAATTATGTGGCAGGAAGCTTGAGCTCCGGGTGTTCCCGACTGTAGACGTCCAAGGCCTGTTGCTGGTTTGCTTCAGTCCAATGCATCCACTGTCGAGTACCGTCGCTGAACTCGGCTTTAAACCTCCACTGGTGTCTCGGCAATAACCGCTTGCGGTCTGTCTTCGAGATCATCGGGTAGTACATGTCGTGCTTAACGATCTTAGTCACCACCTCTTCCGCCGTGTCCATAGCACGGAGGTCAATCAGGTCGTCGGAACTCGTCAGTCCCATCCTGTATTTGGTCAACACAGTAATGTGCACATCGGGACTCACCACCTTCAGGTCGGTCGGGTCCAAGAGTGTCACTGTTTGCCGCTTGGCGTCGGTCTTCACCACTTGAAATGGGCCGCGCCAGCAAGGTTGAAGCTTCTTCGGTCTTGTTTTGCCTAGAGCCAAGCCTTGCCATCCACACAGTACCCAGTCGCCGATCTTGAAGTCGGCTGAGGTGACTGTGGTTTGCTTGTCCACCTTTGATCTTCTTGCCTTCAGGTAAGAGTCTTGGTAGCCCTTCGCTGTGGTAATCACTGCTCGCTGTGCATCGATGAGATGCGCGATGTAATCCTTCACCACCAGCTTGCGTTCCTTCGAGGCGATCTTGTCGATGCCATCGAGCTGGGATTTCGCACCAGTATTCGCAATATTGGTCTCGGGTAGGAGATACCGATCCATCGTCTGGTATCCTCCGAAGACGATCTTGGCTGGCTCGACTCCAAGCGCTACATGCTCTTGACAGTTCAGCAGCCGTTGCACCATGGGCAAAGCGATGCTCCATCGGTGCTGCAGTCGGCGATCTAGTACGATGTATCTTAGATGCCTGCCGATCTCTTTGCACACTCGCTCGACTCGTCCATTGGCCTGCGGCCGGTACGCGAGCGTGACGTGCCTGTCCACTCCGAGTAACTCACAGAACGTATCGATGAGGTGATTCTCGAACTGGGATCCTCCGTCATGTCGAAAACTCTTCGGTCTTCCGAAAATGCCTGTGATCTTCAGTAGGAACTTGGCAGCCGCCTCCCCCGTTGCATCGGTCGTCGCTTCCAGCATGACGAATCTGCTGAAGCCGTCCACCGCAACTATGACGTAGGTGTTGCCGTCCGCGTCTGGCTCGAAGGGCCCGATCGTGTCGATCGACCACTCCTCTCCAACTTCGGTTAATTCCCTGAACCGGGGCTCGCTGAGCGTAGTCACGAGCGCCGCGTTCTTCTGGCACAGCCCACAATTGTCAAGCACCCACGACACGTAGTCCTTGAGGTGCGGCTCGTTGTGGCCGTGTTGCAGGAGCTTCACCATCGTCGAATCGACTCGACGGTGTCCTGCTACTTCGCTGTGTACCTTCCGTATGACGTCAACCAATGTGTCAGACAGAGCAGCTGGTCGCTCACCGCCCCTCACAAACTTCCGAGTCGCGGCCATGGCTGTCAAATCTTCCGCAAATAACTCACCACGTCTGCAAATTCCACACACGTCGAACATTTTATTGCTTGAAACTGAAACCTCGGCGGCAACCTGGGTTGGCGAGAGTCGACTGAGCGCGTCTGCGACATCATTGGTAACGCCTGCGATATGGCGCACATCGAAGCTGTACTCCTGGAGCCTTGTTCTCCAGCGCACAACTTTTGCATTCTCACTTGCAGCCATCCATACCAAATTCCGGTGGTCGGTCTCCACGATGAACGGGTGACCCAACAACAACGAATCGAAGTGTATGATGCTGCGTACAATGCCGAAACATTCCTGCTCGTACGTCGACCAGCGCCGCTCCGCGCCGCTAAACGTATGCGACATGAAGGCAACAGGTCGATCCCTACCGTTCATCTTCTGGTAAAGCATCGCTCCCGCGCCGTCGTCGCACGCGTCAGTGCGCAAATAGATCGGCTGGTCGTAGTTCAGGAAGCTCAGTAGCTTGGCGTTCGCTATCACGGCCTTCGCCGCCTCGAACGCCGCCAAATGCTCCGGGCACCACTCGAGTTTGTCGAATGTGCCTTTGCCTCGCTTGCCCGACAATCTGCTCAATGAGATGACGGTCGGCCCAAGCATGGGGCAGCTGTCCCTGAAGAAGTTGCACATGCCGAGAAACGATCGCAACTGTGTGCGTGTGGTGGGTACCGACATCGCTTGAATTGCTGAAATTCGCTCCGGAGTGTGCTCCACTCCCTCACTGGTGACTCTGTGCCCCAGAAACGTCAGCGCCTTGGTGTTGAACTCGCACTTCGCGCCGTTAAGGCGGACGTCGTAGTTGTCCAATCGCTGCAACATGGTCTCGAGGTTCGTGACGAACTCCTCGAACGACTGGGCATAGAGGCCCATGTCGTCGATGTAAGATGCCACTCCGTGCCCTTCGAGATCTCCTAGCACTTCGCTGATGCGCTGTTGAAACTGCGCTGGCCCACTCGCTGGCCCGAAAGGTAGGGTCAGCGGAAAATAGAGCCCGTCCGGCGTACGGACGGCGAGTAGTTCTTGTGCATTTTCATCCAACTTCAGCTGCAAGTACCCTTTCGACAAGTCTGCCTTGCCGAAATACTTCGAGTCCTTGAACTGGCTGATGACCTCCTGCGCATTCTTGACAGGGTATGTATGGAGGAAGCAACAGTCGTTTATCAAACGAAAGTCGCCGCAGATCCGTCGCTTCGACTTGCCTGGCTGCCGAGCTGCAACTAGTGGAGATGCAAACCTGCATCGATCCCCGACTTGTGCTGCCCGCATCCAACCATTGTCGATGCGCATCTGCGTGTCCTCGCGGATCTCCTTGAGGATCTCCGGGGAAACGCGCCTTGCTGCCGCTGGTCTTGGTAGAACAACGCCCTCCTTGAGTTCGATCGACATCGGTCGCAATTTCGAACCCCCAATCGGTGGCTTGCCGAAAACGTGCTTATACTTGTTCAGCACGATCATAATGGCCGCCTTCTCCGCATCCGTTCCGCCGACAGTAGGCATGACAATGTCCTGCGCGTACTCGTCGGCACGGTCGATACTCTCCCAACTTCCGATGGGATCATCATCCTCGTTGCGGCTGTCTGGTACACCCGCCGCGCTCTTAGTCTCAGTCATTCCGGCCATCACCGCTGTCAGCAGTCCGGAGTTGAGTAGCGTCGGCAGCCCTAGCAGCAGCTCGCATCCTGTGGGAATCGGCATGATGACAGCGTCGACATCCAACTCCACAGTTCTTGACAACCCAAGTTGCCTTGCCGGCACGATTACCGGCACTTCCAGCATTCCAGCTGGTTGGTGCGAGTTACCCCCGCACACCTCGACGAAATGCCCACCAGCAGAGCCCCAGCGTACTTTGTTTTGCTTGAGCACCGCTGCGAGTTCCGGCGAGCAGACATCTGTGTTGGCTCCGGTATCCAGTCGCGCCGTAGCCTTGACCTCGACGCCGTTCGGACACTGGACGCTCAACACGACGTCCAAGAAGCGCATCTCCTTGGCGATGATCTCCATCGCCGACTGATGCGCCTTCTCGTTCTCCGCCTTGGCTACAGCTGCAGCAGACTTCGTTGCACTCGAAGCCTTCGGCGCGCAGCCTGTACCGCGGTAGCAAGAAAGCATGTAAGCTTCATCCTGCGCCAGAATCCTTCGCCTTCTTAAATCCTGACTGTTCAACGTCAACCTCCACGTGGCCACGTCTGCATCTGTTAGAGGCGTCGAACTTTTTGGTTCCTGAAACTGAAACCCTGTACCCCCGTGCGGACACGTGAGCGTACAAATCTGAAGCGCACAGCATAGCTTGCACACGCATAGATCGCATGCAGTGCTCCTGCGCTTCCCCTTCGAGCGGGTTCGCCGTCGTGTAGTCGGAGATTCCTCGTACTCCCATGAAGAGTAGTCATCCACCTCCGTCGACAGCGTCATCGCCTCGAAACGGTTTGCGGTGCCCACCGCCGGCGCCGTCTGCTGTAGGCCAGGTAAACCCGGCTTCCAGACAAACGACTCCAGCGGCAGGCCGCATCCCTACGGCTTCTGGTTGGCCTTCAAGTGCTGGTATTCTTCGATCGTCAGCTTCTTGAACGCCGCCGCCACCTTGCGACTCGGTCCGACTCCGTGTCCGTGACCATGTCCGCCTCCTTGTACGTGACCATGTCCGCCTCCTTGATCACGCTTGACGGCCGGCAGGTGCTTGTTCCGACAGTTGACCTCCATGTGGCCTCTCTTCTGACAGTGACTGCAGTTGCCGTCGAAGTACGGCGTCTTTGTCGCTGCCGGAGCTGTCGTCTTCGCACCGCCGCCGTCTGCCTCGCGCCTCGTTCCGAGTCCTGGACCCCCTCGTCGAGCACCTTGATCCACCGGCGGCAGAGCTGTCGCCCCACCACCATTCTGGAAGTTGCCAAACGGATCGTCCACCTTCTCGAACTTCGTCGCGAGCTGCATCAATTCTTCGCAGAACTCTTCGGTCGAGTAGCCCTTGTTCTTGGTCAGGACCTCCATCCTCTGCCCCAAGTCCGTGGCCACCTCGCCGATGCTCTTGCACAGCACCTCTGTCATCATGTCCTTCGCCTCCTTCGTCCTCAACGCTTCCGGGTCGATCTTCGCGTCGACCAGCATCAGTCCGAGAGCGTAAGTCATGGCCTTGTCGGTGTTGTTTCCGTTGCCCTTCGGGTTCAGCTTCACCTCGCTCAACATACGCTTGATCATCGACAGATCCCGAACCTTGAAGGCTTGGTTCAACATGCCGATGACATGGTCGTCGTACTCGATGATATTCTGCATGCCCTGCGGGTCCGTACGCTGCAACGTTGCCGCGACCTCCATATCGTTGGCCGTGGACGTGTCCGCCACGTTGTAGCCGTAG
>CALGTP010000632.1 GCA_937902105.1 uncultured Actinomycetes bacterium | reverse complement strand
GACCAAGAAAGAAGAGAAGTACACACTCAACTCTGGAGTCATCAGGACCAAGGAAGCAGTGTCCTACCATCTCAACAAGACCAAGATAACAGAGAAGTACAAGTTCAACTCTGAAGACATCCACTCTGGAGACCGATCATGTCCTCGACAAAGCTTCGGGTGGTATGTCACACCAGTGCTGGAAGACCTGCAGGGATCGGGGGAACTTAGCTGGGCCAAAGCCACCCGCCACCTGCGACAAGTCACTCAAAGACTACGGGAAGTCGATGGGGGGGAGCCGGTATGGGCAACGTGGAACCATGGGAACCATGGGGAGGAGGTAGTAGAGGAGGAGAGAAGCAATTTTCTCACGGTATCTAACTGGCGAACACTATGCCATGGCGAGAAAATACTGTGGAAGTATAAGCAGGTACTGGGGGGTATGGAACTCAGGGATGTTCGGAAGCTCAGTCGGGAGAAAATGGAGGGGCAGCACAAAATACCCTGGCTACTGTGCAAGCGAATGCCATCTGCTGATCAGAATGAAAACCCGAGTGTGGTGGGGAAGGGTAGGAAGCAGGAAGTGAGAGTTTGCCTGCCCCGCACTATGGGCATTTCGCTTGGTGACAGCACCGCCCTGCAAAAGTATTTGGATCTGGTCGATTGGTCTAGCCTGGATGTTTTCCCAGCGGAGTTCAAACAGCAAGAGAACATGAAGTGGCACACTACCTGTGGTGCAAGAGGACTGAAGCAGAAGCAGCCTGGGGTAACACAAGGATACTCTAACGAAGTGCTGGATACACCTGAGGCAGACATTCAGAGGAGCCTGCGGGACTGGTACGTGCAAGTGCAGGCTGATGCCCGCACGCTGAAAAAGGCAGCATGTGATCCAACAAAATGCGAGTGCTGCACGCTCAAGCGTTTTGCGGGCCCAGAGACGTCAGCTATGGGGTGGTGTCCAAGGAGCCTAGCTCACACAATCAGTGCTGACCCAGACAGCTTCCTCCGGGGACAAGCACTGTGGCTCAATGAAGGGATAGAGACTGGACGGTGGGGGAATGGGGCTGAGGAAGCCCCGTACTCGTCTGACTCTGAGAATATGACACTGTCTGAAATGGTGAGTAGCAGTAGTAACAGGGAGACGGTGGAGCCAAAGGGGCAAATGAGGCATGCACATTTGGACATGGATGGAATGGAAATTGATACTGAACCTGAAACTCTAACTGCTGACGGCGAAATAGATGGAGACATTACTTGTGAAGTCCCGAGGCCGATAGACCCCATAACGGCGGTGATGGGTATACTATGGAGGATTGAGGGCATTCTGACTGAGGCAGACACACGCATGCGAGACGGGAATGAGGTGTCGTGGTGGCAACTGACGGGTGCTAAATCATCCTTGGCAACGCTGAAACAAGCGAGGCAGGTGCTTTTAACACGCATAAAGAGATGCAGCAGCGGACACAGACTGTCCATGCTGTGCCGAAGGTGCACCGCGCCTGGCTGCTGGCACTGCCATGTGGGAAGGGAAGAAATTCAGTGCTGGATGTGTCATGACCGGGTGAATCAGGCAACTAGCACCGTCCCGGAGAGACGGATCCTGGAAGATGCTCTAAGCTGTAACCTGCACAAAATAGGGGCAAGTCTCATTGAGAAGGTGGTAGATGTGCGCCCACACCCAGAGCCCATAAGCCAGGCTACACAGGATCGGATACAATTTAAGGCACACATAAAAGGATGGCAAGGTGTAGCAGAGAGACGGAAGTGGACAGGCCCACTGGTGAAGTGTAGGAAGGGAGAACTAACTGACGTGGTGTGGCGAGTGAGAGACAAGTGCATACTCCTATTCCCGTGTGAGTGGGAGAAAGAGGAGTGGAACGGTCCTCCGGTAGAGATTGGAGCGCCGGACACAGTGTACTTGGGATGGCGTAAATCGACTTCTTCGTGGTGTCGGTGCCGAGTTATCAGGCAAGTTGGAGCACAGCATGTAGAAACATGCAGGGGGGAGTGTACCAAGCAATGCGAGCGAATATGGGAAGTTCGGGAAGTGGAGGAAGGCGCTGAGGTGCTAGAGCTACGAGAGCGACAACTCCGCAACGTACCTGAGGAGCTGGGCTGGTGGTATCGAGTGGATTCCAAGACAATGGGACGGTTTTGCAATAGGTGTGCGTGTTGGCTGCCGAGAGAGGAGTGGGACCTCCGCAACTGGAAGGCACCAGTTGACACGGAAACGAAAGTAGCTTCATGCATGAATTGCAGCGAGCGGAACCAGTGTAGCCAGGGGCCCATCCGTAAGTGCACAGAAAGGCACAGTGAGGTACTTGGTATTCGACCTGCCGATCCGAGATTCGCAGGTGGGAACACAGGGGCTAATGGGCCATTGTATCTCGATGGGGATCTGCTGCAGAAATATATTAAGCATGCGCATAGTAGGACAGAACAGGAAGTCTACACATGGATGACGACAAGTGAAATGGGGTTCCCAGTTACCAAAGAGAGGGAGGAAGTTCAGTGTTGGCGGGACATTGTGGAAGATAGAACTGTAGCCCGCTTTCTAGCACCGGTGATAACAGCCTACATCCGTGGGTTGCAAGGTGAGGGGGCCGGTGGAGAGTGCGCCCGCATGCTCCTCTCTGATCTAGAGGAGTTGGATAGGGAGTGGAGCCAAGATGATCGACAGTCGGCAGGCAATTGTCGCGGTCGCAAGCGCTGTTTGACGGGGGTGTCGTTCACTCCACACGCGGCTGACCTCAGCATGTCTGAACAGCATGAGGGTAAGAAATCACGCCAGGGGCAGTGGGAGCAAACGTCTGTATCAAGATGGAAGGATAGCCCTGACCCACTCCCAGACACAGATGTAGTAATGCATCCGGGTAGAGTAGACAAATTTGAAACGGTGCTTCCGGGGCGAGGATTTGTGCGGGTGATATCGGACTCAATACGGACAGTGGAGCAATACGGCGGAGTTTCAATTGAGATTGGTGAGGGCCTAGCAACGTGTACTACCTTGGACTATGCGTGGACAATCACTAGCATGATGTGGGAACATCTCAAATCGGGGTGGTTGGGGGTACCTGAGGAGTTGATACGGCAAGTAAAGATGGACTGTGACCGGCAAGTAGCTTTGGAGAATAGAGGGTACCGATCGGCAACGTGGCGTACTCTCCGAGCCCTGCAGAAGGTACAGGGAGCAAAGGAGATTTGGGGCTGTACATGTGTCACAGCACCACCCTTCTTTAGTAAAACAGGCCCCATAGCGGTAAGGAACTCTGACACGGCAGCAACCGGGCCATGTGGGAACACAGATGAGCCAGTGGTGATCGTGTGGGATGGGTTGACTGAGGAGGAGAGAGAGGGCGCAATGTTCTGGATGTCAACGGCAAAACCCTGGGGCAAGAGAGGAAAGACTAAGCAGGGGTCCAAAAAGAATCG
>CALGTP010000631.1 GCA_937902105.1 uncultured Actinomycetes bacterium | reverse complement strand
GTCGAAGTGACCCTCGAGAATGAGCAGACCCCAGTGGTTGCTGAAGTAGTCGAAGACGCCGTCATCGAACCCACAGTTGACTGACAGTTAGTCGGCGCACCTCTGGTGCTACTACCGTCAATGGTATGAGCGACATCGTTACCTACAGCACCGACGGCCGCGTCGGAATTATCACCCTCAACCGTCCTGATGCACGTAACGCCATCAATGGTGAGGTTGCCCAAGCAATGGAAGCGGCAATCGATCAACTTGAGGCTGACGATGAGATCTGGGTAGGTATTTTGACTGCCAATACAGAAGGCCAAGAACGGCCAGTCTTCTGTGCTGGGGCCGACCTCAAGGCAATCAACTCCGGCCAGGCTGCTCACATCAGCACACGTCGTGGCGGGTTTGCCGGTTTCGTCTACCGTGAGCGCCGCAAGCCAATCATCGTCGCCGTTGATGGTCTTGCCACCGCGGGTGGATGCGAGATTGTTCTTGCGGCAGATCTAGTTATTGCGACGACCCGTTCATCCTTCGGGTTAGCCGAAGTGAAACGTAAT
This sequence comes from uncultured Actinomycetes bacterium, assembly GCA_937902105.1. GTDB lineage: Bacteria > Actinomycetota > Acidimicrobiia > Acidimicrobiales > Ilumatobacteraceae > Casp-actino8. The sequence continues at coordinate 38,380 of CALGTP010000631.1, read as the reverse complement.
CTCATCGCTGGAGCAGGTGGGTTGTTCCGACTTCCGCGTGCCATTGGTCAAGCCGCCGCAATGGAAATGATTTTGACTGGAGAACCCCTACCGGCTGAACGCGCTTTCCAATTAGGACTCATCTCTCGGCTAGTTGCCCCAGGTGAAGCAATGAATGAAGCCCACAAGTTGGCGCTACAAATCACTGCGTGTGCGCCATTGGCGGTATACGCCAGTCGCAAAGTTGTATTGGCCGCGGCCTATCAGACAGATGAAGAACTGATTGACTTGACGAATCAAGAATTTGCCAAAGTCATGGCATCAGGTGACACTAAAGAAGGTCTCACGGCTTTCATCGAAAAACGCACACCAAACTGGACTGGTCAGTGAATCGTCGGCCCTAGAGGTCGCGAAACAATAATATTGCGTGCCTTAATTCCCGCTCGTTCGTAGAGGTTCTTCGTTTCACGATCACCTGGCAAAGCATTGGCTTCGATTGCTACACAATGCGTTGATACAGCGAACTCCATCGCCGCCGCCAAAAGTGCATCTCCGAAACCAAGTTGGCGTGCCTGCTCAACAACGAAAACCCGATCCACGGTATAGACCATTCCGCGTGCTGGGATGATGTCGATTGTGCCGCGCAAAAAACCAATCACTGCCCCGTCAATTTCTCCAACAAAACTACTTTCCACAACATCTTGCGGGGGCAGTGTTATTAATGAGGCGTGTTCTGCTAGCCAAGCAATTCCGCCTCGCTGATCCAGCAAAAGATTTCGATACTGCGCATCCAAATCCAACACAACCGACATATCAACGATATGCGCCGGACGGACAGTTGGGTCAATACTCATGAAGTCCCAACAGGGCTATCAGAGAATATTGCGCTTTTCATTACGAAGAAAATAGAGGACAAGCGTCATCGCCGATGGGACACATCGGAGCACCTTTGCGGACCAAGAGGAAACACTGAGTGCACATTCGCTCATCGGGTCGCTTCGGCAGAATGCCAGACTCAGGGTCATTAGAGGCTTGAATATCTTCCTCTTCCTCCTCGGCTTCTTCCTCGTCATCTTCACTGCGACCCTTGACAGCAGCATCAAGGATCTTGGCTAAGTCCGACTCGATATCGTCTTCGCCCAACAAATCGTCGTCGTCGTCATCATCTTCTTCTTCGGCAGCAACAGCTTTTTTTGCTTTTTTCGCTTTCTTCTTCGAGAGTGCGGTGACCGGCTCTTCATCCTCTTCGGCAGGTAGTTGAACCTCGTCCTCTAAAGCGCCGTCGTCGATCTCATCATCTGAATCGTCTGCAAGCAGATCATCGGGATCCTCGTCAACATCATCGCCATCTTCGAGGAAACCCTCCGCCAGATCATCCGGGTCCACAACATTGTCTTCTTCTGCTGCCATTTTGTCTCTAACTCCTAAAGTTGATTCGCCAAAAAAACGCGAGGCGAGCGCGGATGTTAGGCATAGAACGCCTGATAACCGTGGGATAGTGAAGTGACTCCCGTCACACCATGATCCGAACTCTCACTACTGGCCTCCACGCTTTGCTTCTGCACGTCTTTCAGCCGCTAAACGCTCAAGTTCAGGTTCCTCAGTGGTGAGGTGAGTCATCGCCTCAGCAACGGCCTTATGCCCCGCCTGCTCGCCGATCAGTCGATGCATTTCAATCGCCACTCGGCGATACGCCGGGTGCCCTTGTGGGGAGGAACGCAATTCCAGCATGTGCATCGCCTCTCTGGCGTTGAACTGCATCACGTAGCGCACTCGGTAGGCCATCGACACTGCGTATGTGGCTTGCTGAGGGAACTCTGGTTTGAGATCGTCATATAACGCCGCTGAGCGGTTCATGACCTCATCGAAAACGGGAGTCATGCCCGCTTCATCAATCAGATCCGGTCGTGTATAGCCATGATTGGCCGAAAGTGGTTGCCATTCAATAGTCAGCAAACGATGCCGCTGCATATCGCGAAAAGCACCGTAATCCGACAGCACATCAAAGCGATAGTCAATTCGTTCGAACGCTCGGCCTGGACGATGACGGCGATTCTCACGCTCACCAATGTACGACTTCAGGATGGCCACTTTCTCATCATGCCCAAGACGTTGCACGCGTTGCAGAATCTGCGTCTCAGGCAAACTTGTATGCGAATAACAGATGGCTGCTATTAATTTATCTTCACCTTCAGGATCAAAATCTGTCAACACGACTGCGGCGCTGTGATCCACCGGAGTCTCATCAAACAGACCTCGGACAACCTCTTGAGTATTTTCCCGGTTGTCGCTCAGATAGTCACTCCAACGACCACCGCGATCCGCAAGGTCAACTCGTCGCAAGAAACTCGGGATGACCTTACGCAATTCTTCCAACATCAAATCAGCGTATTGTCGCGCTTCTGGCAAAGGATGCGCCCGCATCCGAATCAACATTGCTTCGTAAGACTGACCGCTGCCATAAATGCCAACGTTAGATAGAGAAGCAGCGGGCAAGACCCCGCGTACCGCATCAAGGGCCTTAGCGCGCGTGGCCATCCGAAAGACGAAATCACTGTCAGCGGGATCCCGCTTCACGGTGGCACGAATGTGCTCGGTGACTTTCTCCATCAGAACTGAATATGAGTCAAACATGCGATCTAAATCGCCGACGTAGCGCGTCCCAAAACGGGAGGTCAAAACTTCGGGGTCCCGATAGAAACGGTACCGACCAGCCAGACGTGCGTCGTAAGCGATATAACGAGTGCTCTGCTCCAAATAACTGGCGAGTCGTCCCCATTCAAGAATCTTGGTCAGAATATTGCTGGCTTGTTCACAAGCGAGGTGAACCCCACCTAATTGAGCGACGGAATCATCGCCATACTCGAAGAAAACCTTCTCGTAGAGTTCTTCAGCTCTTTCCAAGCCAATCGTGGCATCCACGCTTTGATCACCGGCGATGTCTAGGTCCCCAACAAACTCATCAAGAAATAAACGCCGCAAGCTTTTATGCGTACGGCTATATCGAGCAAACAAAGCACCCTTAACCACCTCAGGTAAGTTCACTAGGGCGAAAACTGGACCGTCCAAATTAGTGAAATAACGTCGGAGAATTTCCGACTCCTCGGCGGTGAACTCCTCTGGCGCATAAACCGTCACGGTCTGTCACGCTAGTTGCTCGGGCTATCCAGAACGCGGACGCAACTCTCTCTTAGGCTAAAACGTCAATGTCACTTGTCACCTGAGCAAACTCACTACTCAACTGAGCACAAAGGTCGGGTTTGGTCCAGAGATCAATCACCGTCATAGCCATCGCCTGCGCTCCCGTCACAACGGCAGAGTCCCCCAGTGCACCACCAGCGAAGTGCGCGAACTCTTCAGTATGAATAGCAACTCCATCAGGGGCCATCTTGATCATGGGGTGGATGGAAGGCAACAAGTACGAGACATTTCCCATGTCGGTGGATCCCACAACCGAGTGCCCGCTGAGGCGTGGATCCATAACATGGCGGCCGAGGGCCGTCATATTCTGCACATAGGCACCGACAAGGGCCATGTTGTCTCGAACATCGGCGTAGGTGTGATCATCCCATTGACTATCCATCGTGCAACCACATGCCGAAGTTGCTCCCTCAAGACAGGCCATCACACGTTGTTTGAGGGGCTGCAAACTTGAAATGGTGTCCGATCGGACATACCAGGTGGCGGCTGCCTGCCGAGGCACAATATTTGGCTTCTCGCCAGCCTCAGTAAAGATTCCATGAATCCGTTCCGAGGGACGAATGTGTTGACGTAAAGCGGCCACATTGACGTACCCCAAAACCGCTGCATCAAGAGCGTTGCGCCCTTCCCACGGGGCTGCAGCAGCATGAGCCGCCTTGCCCTGATAGGTCACGTCCACAGTGTGCACAGCAATGGAGTCCATCCGAATGAGATCCGCATCTGCTGGATGGACCATCATTGCTGCCACTCCGGTTTTAAATGCGCCTTGTCGGGCCATGGCGATTTTTCCGCCTCCACCTTCTTCGGCAGGGGTACCCAAGATCCGCACCCTTCCACCCACTTGTTGGGCAAGTGCCGCTGCCGCCAAACCCGCTCCCAAACCAGCCGCCGCAATCACGTTGTGCCCGCAGCCATGGCCAATGCCCGGGAGGGCGTCATATTCCAATAAGACCAAGACCTCAGCACCAGTGGTCCCCGCCAGCGCCTCAAAAGCAGTCGCCACGCCGTAGGCATGTCGCGTGACTTGCAGTCCAAACTCTTCTAAAACCGAGCACAGCAAGTCATGTGCATAGTGCTCTTCAAAGTTCAATTCGGGATGCGCATGAATCTTGTGGCTCACTTCAATGAGTTTGGGTGCGAGCCGATCTATTTCAGTAATCACCGCAGTCTTTTCAGCGTTCGTCATGACAACTGTTCTCCCTCATATCCATAATGTAGCGAAATCTTTCATTACCTGAATCTCTACAGCCTGAACTAAACCAATCTTCGCCCCATCAATCCACATCGACATCACTGAACCGGACCATCTGAATTCGCTGACACTCTTCACAGAGATATCTGGATGAGGCAGGTGAGTTCCTGTCTTCATTCGCGAGCGCGCAATCATCCTTTGGCGCACAGACATCTGGGCATTCACTTCTAGAACTTCAACTCTCCCATCATTGGGATGTCCGCGTGGAGCCACATCCCACTCCCCCAAATATTGAGCATTCATCACCGCCACGGCGTATCCCCGAAACCAACCGCCTCGTGCATTTCTGGCGCGCAAAACGCAGTGCGAACTCGCCACCCTTGTCTTCAACTCAGAATCTCGTGAATGTTTGTAACTGATCCGCATGACATCGATTGGCAATTCCAAACTGGGTGTCAGTGATCCTGATGTTGATCCGCCAAGTGTGGCGAACATGTCTCCCCCACACAGCCGTATCGTGTTTATTTCATTGCCAAGATGCTCCCCAATCTCATGATCCGACCTTGCTGAAGGTAGATCCTCAGGCGGAGTTCCTAGACGACCCCAATCGCCTCCACGACGAATAGTCATGGAGCAACTCCAGGGACCGAACTTGACGCTGCAACAACGCCACGCATCAAAAGTTTCGCTGCCGCCTCGGCAGAACCTCGAGTTTGTGCCGAAGGAGCCATGGTCGCTATCTGCCGTAAGAGATCAATCAACTGCTTCATCGTTCGGACAAAATCTCCACCCGACAATTCCTCGGCCTCAACGACCTCTGCGAAGCCTTCGCCGGCCGCCCATGCATGGGCAATAGCGATGTATGTCGGGTCAGGTGCGCGGTGTTGATTTAAAGAAGCCGATTGTTCAGTCTGTTGTAATTCGCGACTGACAGATTCAATTCGTCGCCACTTTTTGCGGACCTCAGCGGAAGGAAACCATGGCGCAGGAGGTGGCTCACTTGAACGATGTTCATAGACAAAAACCGAAGCTAAACCAGCCATCGCAGCAGGATCTAGATCATCCAAGAGACCCCGATCAAGACATTCAGCCACCAGCAAGTCGCTCTCATGAAACGTGCGCGCCAGGACTTCTCCCTTTTCTGTCAGCGACCAGTCAGAGATGTACTCCCAATCCTGAAGGATTTTGAGAACTCGATCAAACTTTCGAGCCACGGAGTTTCCTCTTGCTTTGACCTGTTTACGCAACTCGTCTACTTCACGCGCGAGGCGATCAGATTGCACAGCCGCCTTCAAGCGAGCCTTCAAATCAGGATCATCCTCAACTGGATGAACAGCCTGATGCCCAGGAGTCGGCGTGGTCCACTGTGTCTCTTCAGCGCGCATTGAGATCAGTCGTCCGATCACTAATTTTTGAAACGTAGGATTTGTTGGAGCGTACGGCTCGGGTAATTGCACATGCCCTAAGGCCACCACGGGTTCGCGAAAATCGCGAGCCGAAAGGTTTAAGGTCGCTCTCTGAGTGGTTAATACATTCAGTTTCACGCCACCTGCTCGATGAGCAGTCGCCAGAACAACGCATCGCCCATTCACCTTTGCCTTATCCACGTAAATCACGGCTCCTGGACGCAGTCGATTGAGTGAGAACTCAACTGCACTTTCGCTGCGCACTCCCAATGTGCCATCAATACGCGCTCGGAAGTCGTGGATGTCTCCGTATGGACTTTCGGCTGCTGTCCGCATTTCAGCCAACTGCTCAAGCCGACGATCAAGGCGCGCTTCAATCTTGACAACATCGCGATCTGTTTGATATTGAGCGAAGGACAGATTGAGTAAATGGCGTGCTTCTTCGCTTGAATAGGACCGCACCAGATTCACAGCCATGTTGTAGGTCGGGCGAAACGATGAGGTCAAGCGGAAAGAACGACTACTCGCCAAAACGGCGACCTGTTCAAAGGTGACAAACGGATTCCACAGCACTACGGCCTGTCCCTTTTCATCGAGACCACGCCGACCCGCCCGCCCTGTTAGTTGGGTGAATTCACCTGCTGTCAAAAATTCGTGATGTTCTCCCGTAAATTTGGAAAGTTTCTCAATCACCACCGAGCGCGCCGGCATGTTGATGCCCACTGCCAAGGTTTCGGTCGCAAAGACAATCTTCACTAAGCCCTCGACAAAACACGCTTCAACTGTCTCTTTAAAGGGTGGAACTAATCCTGCGTGGTGAGCGGCGATACCTGACTCAAGTTGAGCCACGAATTGCGGATATCCGAGAACATCCAAATCATCATCTTCCAAATCACCGAGACGACTTTGGATAATCTGTGTAATGCGCCTGCGCTCATCGGGAGAGGTCAGTCGGAGACCTTGTTTGAAACAAGATTCGGCCGCTTCGTTGCATCCATTGCGACTGAAGATAAAGAATATTGCAGGAAGCAGACCTTCCTCGTTGAGTCGTTCGACGACATCAAGGCGCGAGGGTGTGTACAAACTCCTCCGACCCCGACCCTTGCCAGCGCTTCGTCCACCTAATTTGCGGGACTGTTCCTCGAGTCGCGCACCTTCTGGGTTTGGGCGACCATCGATCAGGGTTGGAAAGAGGTGTTCACGTTCAAAAGTTCGATCGCCGACCATGAAGAGATTTTCTAATTCGACGGGTCGCTTTTCTTCTACGACAAAACGCGTCATCCCGCGTACCGTGCTGATCCAGTCAGCAACTTCATGAGCATTACTCACAGTCGCCGAGAGGCATACCAACTTCACAGCGCGAGGCAAATGGATAATGACTTCTTCCCAAACCGGACCCCGAAACGAATCTTGAATGAAGTGCACTTCATCTAAAACGACCACGCCCAAATCATCAAGGGCTCTCGAACGCGCGTAAATCATGTTACGGAGAACTTCAGTTGTCATGACCACGATCGGGGCGTCTCCGTTAACGGCGTTATCTCCCGTCAAAAGACCAACTTTGTCCCGTCCATAGAGCTCAACAAGATCATTGAACTTTTGGTTGGAGAGAGCTTTAATTGGCGCTGTATAAAAAGCCCGTTTACCGTCCGCAAGAGCACAGGAAATGCCATACTCTGCGACAACAGTCTTGCCACTTCCCGTCGGAGCCGCCACCAAAACAGACTCGCCCACATCTAGGACCTCCATGGCCTCAATCTGAAAGCGATCAAGAGGAAATTTGTACTGGGCGATCAGCGCCGGCCGGTCAATCCGCACCTTAGTAGTCTGCCCCGTGGAACAGCCGAACTAGTGACTTAATCGTCATCCTTGCGATTTCGAGTCGCTAAATGTCCGATCAAAATTGCAATGAAATAGAACAACACCAGTGGAACTGAGAGCAATAAGAGCGTGATTGGGTCTCCAGACGGCGTGATCACAGCAGCGATCACCACAATGACCACGATCGCCACCCGCCACCCTTGAACCAATTGTCGCGGCTTCACGACACCAGCCAATTGCAGAAAAACCAGGAGTACAGGAAACTCAAAACCGATTCCAAAGGCGGCCACCATCAAACCCACAAAACTCACATATTTGGAAATCTGGAAGGCCTGTCGGACATCGCTTCCTGACCAGGAAATCAACCACTCCAGACCTTTATCTAATGTGTAATAGGCGAAGAAGCCGCCCAAGACAAAAAGAATTACCGACGACAACACAAACGGGATCGCGTACTTCTTTTCTTTGGAATGCAGTGCGGGAACGATGAAGCGCCAGATCTGCCACAGCACAATGGGTAGAGCCAAAATCAAACCGCCATATAACGAAATTTTCAGGCGAGTGTTAAACCCCTCAAGTGGCCCAAGAGTGGAAAAATCACAATCCTGTACGAGGTCTGGGCGACGAGCACAGACATTGGCATACGGTTGGCGCAAGAACCGCAAGACGGGATCGTAGAAGGCCAGGATCACCATCATCCCTAAGGAGACGGCCAAAACAGAGCGAATAATACGCGAGCGCAATTCACCCAAATGTTGCGTCAAAGTCATTGCCTCGCCACCAGAGGGTTGAGTCTGCGCAGAACGAAACTTAAACGGCAATTTCATGATTCAGTGTCTTTTTGGGGAGGGTCGGCTTCACTCGTATCGGCCACTACGGGAGGGGTCGGATTTTCTTGCAGAGGCTTCATCACCGCATCTTTAGTGAGTTGAGCAGTTTCGCGTAGTTCACGTAGAGGCTCGTCGAAGGCAGTTTTGAATTCGCTTTGAAAACCTGTACTCATCTTGCGGATTTCTCCGTAGACGCGGGCGAAACGACGAATCGCCTCAGGCAACTTCTCTGGTCCGAGCACAATCAATGCCAAGAGCAAAATGACCACGATCTCGCTTCCCGACAGGTTGAACACAGATGGAGTCTAGATAAAGATCGTCTCCCTCAGGCACTCAGCGTGCCAACATAGAGAGGTGCAGCAACGTCTACCTTCTTTGCTTGATCCCCCCATCGGCTTTGCCCATCGGGGTGCTCGGGCGCATGCCATAGAGAACACCTTGGAAGCTTTTGCCCTGGCACTGCGTCTTGGGGCTACTGGACTTGAAAGCGACGTTTGGTTGACTGCCGATAATGTCGCAGTCCTCGATCACGACGGCGTTGTCCGGCGATGGGGGCGCAAGCAGCCCATCAGCCAGTTGAAATCTCACTCCCTCCCATCTCATATTCCTTCCCTCGCCTCCATGCTGAGCAACTGTGTCGGCGATTTCCACCTTTCGTTAGATGTCAAAGATCCATTGGCATTTACCGCCACTTTGGCGACAATTCGCGAGGTGTGTCCTCATCTTGAGGAACGTCTTTGGCTGTGTCATCCAAACTGGGAGATAGTTGCCCAGTGGCGTGGTTTGACACACGCAAAATTGGTTGATTCGACTCGACTTTCACGCATCAAAGAAGGTCCCGAACGCCGAGCCGCTTCGCTCCATGACAGTGGAATCGACGCCATCAACATGCATCACACCGACTGGAATGGTGGACTCGTGACGCTCTTTCACCGCTTTGAGAAATACGCCTTGGGTTGGGACATGCAACAAGATCATGTCATCAGCGATGGACTTCGTATGGGTCTGGACGGGATCTTTAGTGATCACACAGATCGAATGATGGATGCTTTTAGCCGCCACGTCTGACTCAGCGGCAAGAGACCTCTACAGCCACGCCCAAGCACCAAATGGCCATAACACGACAAATGCCCGGCCCCGCACTTTGCTCTCTTCAATAGCGCCAAAGTCACGCGAGTCGAAGCTTTGTTGCCGATTATCTCCCATCACGAATACGTGATCCTCGGGCACTAGCACTGGTGCGAGATCGGTATGTGACCCACAACGCTCACTCATTTCTGGGTTTGAAAGTTGATCCTGATCAAGGTAGGGCTCTTGCAACTCTTTACCGTCAATGAATACGACGCAGGATTTAATTGTGACCGTCTCATTTGGCAAAGCAATGACACGCTTAATCAAATCATCATGAACGATTTCGTTAGTCACACGATCGAAGACAATCACATCACCACGACGAATATCGTGGAATCTGTAGGAGAGTTTATTCACCAATACTCGGTCATTAGGCTCCAAAGTCGTCTGCATACTTGGCCCGTCAATGTAGTACTGCTGAAAAACGTAGACCCGAATCAACATTGCCGCCGTTAGCGCTACGACGACAACAATGACCCACTCCCAAACAGTGCGCATCTGCTCTCGTCGTTTGTCATTTAAGTCGCTACGCGAGGACTCCCCCGTCGGTTCCTCATCAACTGCCATCAGGTCAATATCCATCGTCTGTAACGGTACAGTACGGGACCACATGATGCCCCGTTTCACAACGAAGCGATTAACTTCTCCACCCGCTCATCACGACTTTTCAACGGGTCTTTACAGAGCACCGTCCTTTGTGCCTGATCATTCAATTTCAGTTGCACCCAATCAACGGTGTATTCCCGGTTCTTAGCTTTGGCAGCCTTAATGAATTCACCTCTCAGACGCGCCCGTGTCGTCTGTGGAGGAACGTCGATCGCCATTTCAATATCACTCTCGAGACAAACTCTTTCTACCATGCCGCGCTCTTGTAATTTGTTGAACAATCCTCGAGAGCGCAAAATATCGTGATACTGCAAATCGATCAACTGCGCCTTTGGATCTCCTAAATCAAGACCATTCTTTGCACAGTAGGCATCGAGCAATTTGTGCTTAATCACCCAGTCAACCTCTCGGTCAAGTTTCAAGGGATCATCTTCAATCGTGCTCACACAATGTTCCCACATTTCAAGGGCTCGTTGTTCGAGATCAGTGAACCCCTTTGTCTGCGCGTATTGCAGGGCCGCATTGAGATATTCGCGTTGAATATCCAAAGCGCTGACCTCCCGTCCACTAGCTAAGAGAACGGTCCGCCGACAGGTGATGTCGTGGCTAATATCACGAATCGCCCTGATGGGATTTTCCATTGTCATGTCGCGGAGTATCACCGAGGGGTCTTCCATCATCCGCAACATGCACGCCGTCGAGCCGATCTTGACAAAAGTTGAATATTCGCTCATATTTGAATCACCGACAATGACATGCAGCCGCCGATAACGCTCAGCATCGGCATGAGGCTCATCGCGGGTATTGATAATCGGCCGACTTCTTGTGGTCGCCGAGGACATTGTTTCCCAAATATGGTCAGCGCGTTGGGTGATTGAGTACTGCGGACCCCTCGCGGTGTGCACGATCTTGCCCGCTCCAGTGAATATTTGGCGAGACACCAGAAACGGAATGAGCGCTTTTGAATGCTCACTTGGGTCATCACTTCGACTCGTCAAGTAGTTCTCATGGCAGCCGTAACTATTCCCTGCTGAATCAGTGTTGTTCTTGAAGAGATAAATCGTGCCGCGAATACCTTCTTCACGAAGTCGTTCCTCAGCAGAAATCAGCAGGCTCTCAAGGATGCGTTCTCCAGCCTTATCATGCACTACTGCTTCATAGAGCGAGTCACACTCTGCAGTCGCGTATTCAGGATGTGATCCGACATCCAGGTATAAGCGGGATCCATTTTCCAAAAAAACATTTGAACTACGTCCCCATGTCACAACCTTGCGGAAAAGGTATCGCGAAACTTCGTCGGGACTCAGACGACGTTGACCGCGTAAAGTACAAGTCACCCCATATTCATTTTCTAGCCCATAGATGCGACGTTCCATCAGAAAATCCCTATCTACGAGAAAAAATCACGAGAGAAAAGCGTCAATCTCTTGATCGTCGAATCGCTTAAAGCAACGGCGTTCGATTGAACGGCTCAGTATGGCGACCTCCAACCCGTCGGCCTGAAGCGTGCGGTCGGGACCTGCAAGGGCCGCCACGCACTTTCTCACGGCGACATCCAAAACATCACCCGGCAACCATGTTTCGCGTAACCGGCCGCCAATCGCCTCCGCATCACCTCCGAGGACACTCAAGCCCCGTTCGTCCATCAAAGTTCCGTCATACATAATGTGAAATAACTGATCCGAATTCTGATCCGTGCCTACTTCAACTAGCAGTATCTCTACTTCGTAAGGCTTGACATCGTGTGTAAATGTTTGGCCAAGGATCTGAGCGTATTCGTTAGCCAGACTTCGGGCCTCAACATCATCACGCGAATACTGATAACCGCGAACATCTGCGTTGCGCACGCCAAAGCGTCGGAGTTGATCAAACTCGTTGTATTTACCGACTCCAGCGAAACCGATCCGATCATAGATTTCGCTAATTTTGCGCAGAGTGTTTGAAGTATTTTCTGAAACGAGAAGAATGCCATCCACATACTGCACAGCAACGAGTGCTCGCCCGCGGGCAATACCTTTTCGCGCATAGTCCGCGCGATCCTTCATCAACTGCTCTGGTGCTACATAGAAAGGCTGATTCACGACGACATCCCGTCTTGTCTCTGACGTTGCTCGAGCACCAATGCTTCAAATCGGCGCGCTAAGTCAGCATCATCGCGACGTTCCCATCCGTCCACACTGATCGTGGCCACCACGGGATAGATACTCCGCAACACATCGGGCCCTCCCGTGGCAGAGTCGACATCTGCTGCTTCCAAAAGCGCTCGACACGCAAGGTCCACTGCGTCATCAGCGGACATATTTGGACGAAAGCCCACCTTCAATACCGTAGAAGCTGGACCTCCGCCAGAACCCGTCGCAACAAACTCACGTTCCTCATAACGTCCACCTGTGATATCAAAATCCCACAGTCGTCCCGTGTTGCGCAACAAGTCGTAGCCAGCGAAAATTGGGATAACTCCTAGACCCTGCATCGCTCCAGCCAAATTGGCGCGCACCAACTGTGAGAGTTGATTCGCCTTACCTTCAAGGCTGATCGGGCGCCCATCAAGTTTTTCAAAATGCTCAAGTTGCAATTGGAAAATTTTGATCATATCCATCGCTACTCCAGCAGTACCCGAAATAGCCACCCCGCTGTGTCGGTCCGCTGGGACCACTTTCTCCATCTCGCGATTAGAAATCCTGTTGCCCATAGTGGCCCGCCTATCGCCCGCCATGATGACGCCATTGAGATAGCGCACAGCCAACACAGTCGTGGCATGCGGGGCAAGGACCTGCTGCGAATCACCAAAACTTGCAACAGCAAATGGATCCAAGCCGACTTTGCGCAACAAACTCGTGAAGTTACTGCCTGGATCGTTGTCGACATCAAAGAATGGGACAACCACTATTTACTCCCCACCTTTTTGAACATATGACTTAACGAATTCTTCGGCGTTGCTCTCCAACACATCGTCTATTTCATCGAGAAGTTCATCCAGATCAGATTTAGTTTGGGCGCTCTGCGCTGTCGCTGTGGATGTCACTTCAGTGGTGACCTCAGAACGATCCGGTGTTTGTTTATTTTTACGCACTTGCTCAGCCATAGTTTCCTCTCAGGAATGTGACCATATAACCCAACTCTAAAACTAGATAGTCACTTCTCAACACCTTTAGACACCTAACTGCTCAAGAAACTCAGCAAGCGAGGTCGCCGAGTCGAATAAATGGCCAACCAACTCTTTCGACCCGCGCATCGGCTCCATCATCGGCACCCTTCGTAAAGGACCTTTGTCGACCTCAAAAACCATACTGTCCCAATTCGCCGAGATGACCTGATCAGGCCAACGCTCTAGACATTTACCGCGAAAAAAAGCACGGGTTGAATCCGGAGGTTCCGTCACTCCTCGTTGAATCTGTTCATCGGCGACGATCTGATCCAAGCCGACACGTAAAGCCAAGCATTTCTCCTCACGCATATCGTGATATTGCAGATCAATCGCCTTCAATCGGGAATCGCCCGGCTGTAGATCATGCCGTTGCGAGTACCCATCAACTAAACGTTTTTTTGCAACCCAATCCACGAGGTGCGAAACAGACTCTGGCTCACCAGAAAGACCTTCTAGAACGGTCTCCCATAGTTGCAAAATCTGCTCACCATCATCTTGTCCACCCAGGCACTCCAAACCGTGAGAGATCGAATATTTACTCGCCATCTCCAGTAGCGCCCATTGAATATCCAGCGCACTCATTCTGCGACCATCGCGCAACAACAGGGTCTGGCGCAATGTCAGGTCATAACTCACTTGACGAATCGCTGGTACCGGATGCGCCAGAGAGAGGTCAACAGGCATGACCTCGTCTTCAATCATTGCCAGGATCAATGAAGTGGTACCAACCTTCAGCAACGTCGCAGTCTGCGACATATTGGCGTCACCCACGATGACGTGCAAGCGACGATATTTCTGGGGATCGCAATGCGGTTCATCCCGAGTATTGACAATCGGACGACGAAGAGTCGTCTCTAAACCAACTTCTTCTTCAAAAAAATCTGCCCTTTGGCTTATCTGATACGGCACTTCGCGTTCAGAAACTCCTGGAATCTCGCACCCAACTTTGCCGGCTCCAGCAAATATCTGTCGCGTCACAAAATGAGGAGTGATTTGGGCGACTAGACGACCAAAGGGAACCTCACGGGAGACCAAAAAATTTTCATGGCAACCGTAACTGTTTCCTTTTCCGTCGCTGTTGTTTTTGTAGAGAACCATTTCGGCTTGCGGCCCAAGAAAAGGCTGCGCAAGTTTCATTGAACGGCGGACGATCTCTTCGGCCGAACAATCAAAAGCCAAAACTTCCAGAGCCGTCCGACATTCGGGGGTCGAAATCTCTGGGTGAGCATGATCCACGTAATAGCGTGCCCCGTTGGTCAGAACTGCATTCACCAAGTGAGATTCAATCTCTGGGGCGAAAGAGTCCTCGTAGGAAAACCCGCGAGCATCTATGGCTGGCTGTTCGTCGCAAAAATCCCAGTTAATTCCCTGCGCATCAGATTTTTTAGAGGTGGCAGCAACATAGGAACTAATCAACAACGAGGAAGCAAGGATTGGATTGGACTCACTCCCGCGAATCTGAATCCCATATTCGGTTTCGATTCCACAGATTTTCGGGATAGCCATAATCCGACCTCATCTACTACAGGTATTGACCCGTAGCGCTACGTTCAATGGAGCGACCTCCCGCTACACGGGTTTGGCGACCTTCGTTCACAAGCGTGCGAATAAAGACGATTCTTTCGCCTTTCTTTCCTGAGATTTTCGCCCAGTCATCGGGATTAGTGGTGTTTGGAAGGTCTTCATGCTCGTGGAACTCTTGGCGCACTGAATCAAGTACGTCCTGCGTACAAATGCCACGCTCGCCGCCGCTGATGACCCTTTTGATCGCCAACTTCTTCGCTCGGCGGACAATATTCTCAATCATCGCACCAGAAGCAAAATCACGAAAATACAGGACTTCTTTGTCGCCGTTGGCGTAGGTGACCTCCAAAAAGCGATTGACCTCTTCAGTGCTGTACATCTCGGCAACACCTTGATCAATCATCAAGGAGATAGCGCTGTGAATATCTCCAGCAATTGCGACCTCGCTCAATGAAATCGGAATGTCACTCGTCAAATACCGAGCAAAAATCTGATGAGCTGACTCTGCTGTAGGTCGTTCAATCTTAATCTTCACGTCTAGGCGACCAGGTCGTAAGATCGCCGGATCAATGAGATCCTCGCGGTTCGTGGCGCCGATCACAATGACGTTTCGAAGTCCCTCAACTCCATCAATTTCCGCTAAAAACTGGGGGACGATAGTTGACTCCATATCCGAAGAAATGCCAGTACCGCGTGTACGAAACATTGAGTCCATCTCGTCAAAGAAAATGATCACGGGCCAACCCTCCTCACTTTTTTCTCGGGCACGCTGAAACACTAAACGGATTTGTCGTTCGGTTTCTCCGACATACTTATTCAGTAATTCAGGTCCTTTGATATTGATGAAATAACTCCTACCCTTTTCATCTCCCAATCGGGCTGCAACTTTTTTCGCCAAACTGTTAGCAACTGCTTTGGCTATCAATGTCTTGCCGCATCCAGGTGGGCCGTACAGCAAAATACCCTTGGGAGCGGGTAACTGATGTTCAGCGAAGAGATCGTGGTGCAAAAATGGCAACTCAACAGCATCAGCAATCTGTTCAATCTGAGCGTCGAGTCCACCGATATCAAAGTAACTCACATCGGGGACTTCCTCAAGAAGAAGATCCTCAACTTCTGGTCTTGGAAGCTTCTCCAATAACAGGTTGGTACGAATATCGCGTCGCACGGTATCTCCATTACGCAAGAGCACTCCCCGCAAAGCATCAGCGAGTTCGCACACTGACTCTTCGTCATTGCGCCCAACGACAATGGCGCGAATACCATCGTCAAGTAATTCCCGAATGGAGACCACGTCTCCTGATCCTTCAGAGCGACGAGATGTCACGACGTTGAAACTCTCGTTGAGGACCACCTCGGCACCTCGCTCAAGTAACTCAAAGTCAATCTCAGGATTGAGATTGACTTTCAACTTGCGTCCACTGGTCAGAACATCAACGGTCCTGTCATCGTTTTTCCCGACGACGACTCCATAAGCCGACGGTGGCTGTGACAACTTGTCGACTTCTTCACGCAAAGAAACGATATTCTCTCTCGCTTCGCGCAACACGAAACTTAGCTTTTCATTTTTCGCCGCCTCTTGAGTCAACAACCCTTGCGTCTCGGCAAGTCTCTCCTCAAGCTGCCGTGAGCGCCGAGGTGCCTCGGCAAGTCGACTCCGCAGGACCTCCATTTCCGCACGCAAAGCCAACACATCAGTTTCTGTGCCCTGTTGATCTGGAGAATTTTCGTTCACGACGGACCTTTCTGGCGACGCCTCGAAGACAAAACTACACCCCTTCGAATATGGCTGTCGTGGCGTAGGTTGAGCCTCAAAGACCGAGGTCACATTGCCTGCCAGCAAAAGTTGCTGCGAACCCCCTTTTGAGTCAGGGTTGAGATGCATTGACCTGTAAACTAGGAGGGTAGCGGTGTCCTACCGCAGTGTGATGAACGAGGAGCTAGCGAACCAAAATGAAGGTCTGGATTGATCAAGATCTCTGCACCGGCGACGGTCTCTGCGAAGAGATCTCCCCCAATGTTTTTACACTCTTGGATGACGGCTTGGCTTATGTTCGCGATGGCGCGACGATTTACGCAACTGCCAAAGGAAACGCTCAGGGCGCAGACGGACTGGCCAACTTTGCCGATAAAGAGATGGACGGCGTCATTGAATCCGCCGAAGAATGCCCTGGCGAGTGCATTTTTATTGAACCCTAAATCTCTTCTAGGTTCGGCGCACTTAACAGCCGACCTGTCGTAAGAAATCCAGTGTGTGCCACCATCCGGTGATCAGGTCGAACAGCTTGGCCTTCGATATACCAACCGCGATGCAAAACCTCAAGGGTCCTTGTTCCAGTCCACATTGGGTTTGCCATGGCCTCGCGTGTTCGCACCGCTTGAGTGATTGACGGCGTGTAGGCAACCAGTATTCCGCCTGGGCGCATTACTTTTTGCGCATGAGGGACCACATTCCAAGGCTCGGGTAAATCGAGGATGACACGATCAATATCGCCTTCATCAATGCCTTCGTAACAGTCACGGACTTGAACGTGATAGCGGCTCAAAGCCTCTTCTCCCAGAAAAGAGCGCACATTTGTGACCGCCCGATTAGCGAAATCCTCGCGCAATTCATAGCCGGTGATTTCCGCTCCATAGCGCAACATGGTCATTGATAGCGCACCAGAGCCAACACCACTTTCAAGAACTTTGACCCCTGGTCCGATATCAGCGAGCATGCAAATGGGCGCAAGATCCTTGGGATAAATAACTTGCGCGCCGCGAGGCATCTCAACTACAAAATCCTCCAACGTTGGCCGCAACACGATGTAGCGCGCCCCTTTTGTTGACCGCAGACGAAAACCCTCCGGTTGACCGAGGATCTCACTATGTGAGACATAACCAGCATGGCTATGGAACTCTGCTCCCTCTGTCAGATTCATTAAGTAACGGCGCTGCTTACCGTCAATCAATAAAATCTTGTCGCCGTAGGCAAAAGTGGAACTCATGATTGGGCAACCTCCGATTGTGCGCGTTTTTGCGAACGCGACTTTTTTAGTATCAGTTCAACTGATACAGGCTCATGAGCGGCTGATCTTTCCACAAGCCGACAGAAAGCGCAGACGGATCCTTCTTCGCCACCTGTGGGGGCGCCACAACGCGTGCATGGTGTCACGCTGTCTGCTCCCGATGCGGCGATGCCAGCCAAAACAGGAGCCATGCGGTCAAGAAAGCCTAGATAATAGGATGCCTTCGTCCCAGGAGACTTTTCTTCAAGTACATTCAGGGCTTCTTTAAACCCGATGTGTTTATTGCCCGCAGCGATCGGACATTCGTCCACTATGTAATCGATTCCGCGAACAACACACCACGCTGCCATCTCTCGTTCAGAGAGACGAATCAGTGGCTTGACTTTTTTGGGAAAACCATGGCGACTTGGCAGCACTGGTAACTGCCGTGCCAAATATTCCACATCCCAACGCAGGGCATTGCCGAATAAAACCGCTGCTTCATCGTCAAGATTATGACCCGTCACCACAACGTCATAGCCCCCATCAATTGCTGCCTTGTCAAAGAGGTGGCGCTTACTCATACCGCAGGCAGAACAAGGTACACGACCCGTCGCCCGACTAGCCGTTGGAATGTCGTATCCATAATCATCACGCAACGAAACTACTGTGAGTTTCAAACCGCGCTCATCAGCAAAACGTTCGGTATAGCCCCGTGACTCCTCGCTGTATTCGCCGATTCCTAGTGCCACATATAACCCATCGGCCTGATAGCCCAAATCAATCAACATGTCCCAAACTGCCAAGGAATCTTTACCGCCTGAAACTGCCACCAAAATCCGGTCAGTTTTATTCAGCATCTGATGATCGTGTATCGCTTTTTCTACTTGGCGGCGGCACATCTGTAAAAAGTGTTCAGCACAAAAGTTGGCGTTATGCCGTGGTAAATCAATGATCGCCGGCCCACGACAGGTACGACACTTCACGTCACATACCCCCAGAGATAACTGGGCGGATTTCAATCACATCGTCTTTATCAAGTTCCTCATCGCCAGGAACGAGAGTTCCGTTACGGATGACCAAGTGTGACTCTCGCGGTAAACCCAATTCCGCCAGAAGTCCATGGACCCTACGGCGCCCTTCAATCTCAATCTCCCGTCGTGGATTACGCAAAATGACTCTCATGAAAGGCTCTTGCGGGCACGCCGCTTGGAACGTCCCTCACGCTCTAGCGACGAGATCGACACAGACTCCCCTACTCGCAGAGTCTCCTTGGAAACAATCTGTGGAGATCGACTGGAGATGCGCCGCACAAGGCGAACCGTCCATAAAACCGCTCCGATAGCGAACCAACCGCGACGCCCGCGAAGTAAACCTTCTTTAAGACTGCGAGTGCGCAGGTACGAAAATATGGCCACGTCAAAAACCTAGACGCGACGGATCTCTACGACAGTCGAACGGCGTTTGCCACTTCGACGGCCGAGCAAGAAAAATACAATGACCAAAATGACGCCGATCCCACCAGCGACGACCATCACCGTCGACTTACGATCTTCAACTTTGCCTTGAATATCACCTTGCAAAGCACGCAATTTGGCTTCAATATCCTCACGCGAAATGCGTTCTGTCTTTGCTGTTTGGGCCATCAGGAAGGTTCCTTTCCAAGAGTTGCTTTTTTCACTCGCGACCAGGAAACAAAACTCAGACCCAAGCAGAGAATGAACACGATCAAATATGGCGCCCAACTCCAGGCACCGTCAAAGGCATGAAGTTCAGTCTGCAGCAAACGCAAGATTCCCAGCAGAAAAACAATCAAACCTAAACCCAAGCAGATCGCTCCGCCTGTACCCATCATCAACCATCGCCCTGCCCCTTGAAGCGGTCCGAGAGTTTCCTGTTTGGCGTAATCCTTGAGCAAATCAACAAGTTCACCAACGCTGGCAGATTCACCTCGCGCTGGGGGCGAAACTGGGCGGGCCGATGAGTCAGACATGCCTTATTTCTAACACCAGAACGGCGAAACCCCACCTCAGAGGTCTCTGAACTGGGTCAATCAGGTAAAAGAGCAAAGCGAAAGACTGCTTCCACATCGCCCAGGATTGATTCAAGTGCATGTAAACGAATCTGTGGGCTGGCACAAACCAAAAGCCGTTGCCGATCAGCTGCACCGATCGGAGCCAAAGAGCTGAGTTGATACGAAAGCTGACTCGGTTCGCAAGCCAACTCTAGATCCGCTAACTCTTGTATGGACTCCGCTCCACCACCCGCTAATTCAGCAAGCAAAAGAAGATGGGCGCGCAAACGTTCAATCTGCGCTTGATCAATGTCACCTGAATCCTCATCGGGAAGATCGCTCACCACTGCTAACGGAAATGGATCGTCAGGCAACCATTGCTCAATGCGAATCCGCCTAACGCCTACCGAAAAAATTCCTCGCCGGCCATCTTGCATATCAGAGACCTGAAGAATACGCGTGGCACATCCGATCATCGCCCGAATATCTCCACCCCCAACCTCGTGACCACGCTCAATCAGCACCACGCCAAACTCAGGCTCGGAACTTTGCAAACACCTCTCAAGCATCTTCACATAACGGGGTTCAAAAATATGCAGAGGTAGAACAGCATCAGGAAGTAAGGGTGTACCCAGCGGGAACATCGGGAGTTCATAGCGCCGCGTATTCATCAGCGATCAAGGACCAGCATTTATGACACTCAACGGGCCAACTTCATCGACTCCCGGCCCAGTGGGATAGGTGCCCAAAGCATTAGCCAGAATGCCCTCCCATAGAGGCTTGAAAGCAGCCTCCTCGTCAATGCCTGGGGTCTGCAAAAGCAGGGCAAAGCGGATCACAGAAGAACCTTCTACTTCAACAAAACCAACCAATGTCTTGACTCCACCCAAACTGCCGGTCTTTGCGTGTAGACGACCTTCAAGTGGACCTCCGATGAAATAATCCGTGAGAGTCCCACTGACACCCGCCACAGCCATCTGTGAGACCAAGGGATCATCAAAACTGAAACGCTCAAGAATCTGCAAGAACGCCGCGCACGTCACTTTGTTATCTCGCGAGAGCCCTGACCCATCGCTGAAGGTGACACCCTCAAGGTTGATGCCCCAATTCGTCATAATGTTCATCACCGCTGAGATTCCTGCAGCACGAGTCGCCGCCCCCTGAGCACGAAAACCAATTTCTTTCAAAATCATCTCTGCCGTGTTGTTATCACTATTGCGCAACATCTCTCCAACGATGTCCACGAGAGGCGCAGAGGAAATTGAGGCAACTGTGGCGATGCCCGCAGGAGATTGCCCCGATGTTGGAGCCCCAAGAATCATGACCCCGCGCTCCTTGAGCAAACGCGTGAACTCTCGCGCTGCTCCGAAGGCGGGATCCGAGGACCTAGATGAGTCGCCGAAAACTAAACCATCATTGACAAGCAAAGCAGCGATCGGGCCACCCTGTATCGCACGAAATTCAATGGGCCAAGACGGGGCGTACAACTCCGAATCAAAATGCGATGCATCACCCACGATATTTCCATTGATCTGAGTCACACCGGCGGCAACAACTGCATCGGCCAAGGCTTCAAGCGATGTCGCTGGTTCTTGTTCATACTTGGAATAATTCTTGTCTTTGGGATACCACGCCGTAGAAAGTAACGGATCGCCACCACCCACGAGATAGATCGAGCCCACGACCCCACCGCTGATTTCGGCTTTGACTTCGGTCATAAAAGTAAAGGTCGGGCCCAAAACATCAAGAGCGACAGCACCCACGATAAATTTCGTAGTGCTGGCCGGAGTCACTGGTGTATCAATACCATCAGACAAACTCAGAACTCCATCAATCGACACTGCAGCACACGATCCAGGCAGAACTGCTCCACCAAGAGGCCGCAGAGCCTGTTCAAAACCGACGGCCGAAGTTTCACGAGATAACACTACGGGCGTGCGACGCGCCGATAACACAGGCGTCTGAGGAGACGAAGAGGACATCACCGCTATTGCATCGGGAGTGGGTGCTGGACTGTTATCTTGTGACCCTGTCAGACGCCACAATCCGCCGAGAACAAGTGCCGGTCCCAACGCTAAAAAAATGAGTTTCGGAAATGGATTCACATGACGACTCACTTGAGGAGACCGCTCCCTTTTCTGTTGAGGCATCAGTCGACTGACCATCCACGGCGCGCGCGAAATTCAGCGGCCCGATAGAGATGCCCAAGAGCGGTCACTGCGCGATTACCCGAGGCGTAACACAGGCGTCCCGTAGCACGCACGGTGAGTGGCCCAGGGTTATCGGGATCGGCCACCGCAAGTTCTGTGGCTGTCAAAATCGGCTTGCCGGTACGCCGTGACAGTTCGTCAGCAGCAAGTGCAAAACGTTCATCTTGCCGCTCGTGATAAGCCACGATCCGCTCGATCCCATGATCGGGATAAAAACCACCTTCACGCAGTAAACGAGCCTGATTCGATTGAATGCCAAGACCGAGATAAATCACTGCATCCACATCGGGGTGAAGTGCAATCATTTCTAAAACTTCCGGGATTGTGTCGCGTGTTTCTCCGCCTGCA
Source organism: uncultured Actinomycetes bacterium (assembly GCA_937902105.1). Lineage (GTDB taxonomy): Bacteria > Actinomycetota > Acidimicrobiia > Acidimicrobiales > Ilumatobacteraceae > Casp-actino8. The sequence continues at coordinate 15,983 of CALGTP010000631.1, read as the reverse complement.
CAATCGACGGGGTTTGCCTTACTCCAACGAGGAGGAAGTTTGCCATCAATCTGTGCCTTGAGGTCCTCTGGAAGTTCCAACAGCTTCAAGAGTCCGTCCCGCGCCAAAGCATCCGAAGTCACAACGCCCCATCCGCCAGCAGTCGTCATAATCACAACATTGGGACCTTTCGGTAGCGGCTGCGTTGCAAAAGTCGCCGCCGCTTCAAAGGCTTCCTCAACTGTTTCTGCACGCGTAATTCCGGCTGCCCGACAAAAGCCATCAAAAACTTTGTCATTGGCTGCTAACGCTCCAGTATGCGAAGCCGCTGCGTGTGCTCCACTCTCAGTGGCACCGCCCTTCACTAGAACCAATGGTTTACGGGCAGCCACACCAGCTAGACGTGTCATCAACGAACGGCCGTCACTGATTCCTTCGAGATAGGCGAGCCCAACCGCTGTCGCTTCATCATCGGCGTAAAAATCCAGATAATCCGCCACGGTGACGGCTGCCGCATTTCCAGCAGACACTGCGCGACTGATGCCCACGCCTGATGAACGCGACCAATTCAAGAAACTCGAGACAAAGTTGCCACTCTGACTGGCGACGCCGATGTGACCAGCAGGAGGATACGGCGCCACAATTTGTGCACACAAATTCGCTGGCGTACTCACGACACCTTGACCATTTGGACCAGCCAGCAAAATGCCAAGTTCATCCGCCAAAGCGATGAGTTCCTCTTCCGCCTTTTTTCCTTCGGCCCCGGCTTCTCCGTAGCCAGCGGATGTCAAGAACGCTGCCTTCACTCCCTTGGCAGCACAAGCCCGAAGAAGCGCTGGGTTCGCTGAAGCTGGAGTGCACACAAAAACCAAATCAATTGAATTCTCCGGGAGTTGATCAATGTCAGCAACTGTCTGGATCCCGAGAACATTTTCGCCCTGCAGATTAGTCCCGAATATCTGACCCTTAAAACCGCCAGCCAAAATATTATGTAGGGATACGAAACCAAACTTTCCTGGGTGACTTGATGCCCCAGCAACAACAACCCCGCGCGGTTCAAAGAGCGCCTGAAACTGCTCGACACTTGGACGTGCCCGAGCAGTTGCGATTGATGCATCAGCTTCACCAATCTCCACCAATGCGTCAACGGCCACTGGCACTCCATCAGATCCGATGATGAGCGGATTGATATCAATACTGGCAATATCAGAACGGCTGTGCGCTAAGGAACCTAGACCAACTAAAACGTCCACAAGCTTTTCTCGATCGACACAGGCCTCCCCGCGGAACTCACCCAACAATTTTTGCGTCGCTAGATCGCTAATCATTTCGTGAGCAGTGATCCTGTCAAGTGGTGCTGGACGAAAGACAACGTCGGCGATTGCTTCGGCGAATATGCCACCGATACCCAACATCACGCTGGCCCCAAATTGAGGATCTCGAACAACGCCAACGATGAGTTCACGATTTCCCTGAACCATCGGAGCGATTAAAACGGTGACCTCACCATCTTGGGCGGTGGCTGCCGCGAGCAACTCCAGCGCTGCACGTTCCACGGCGTCGACATCGGCCAATTTCAGCCGCACCAACCCGCGTTCGGTCTTGTGAGCGATTGCATCACCACATAATTTTGCAACGACTGGAAAACCAATCTCACTGGCCGCCAACGCGGCCTCACGGGCAGTTTTTACCTCTCGTTCGTCAGCCATCGGAACACCAGCGGCACGCAACAAAGCTTTTGAGGCAGCTTCAGAAAGGGTGCGCGACGTCGAAGGAGTACTCAGCATGTCTCAAAGTTAGTGCCAAGAGCATCCGCTGACGGGCTTTACGGTGTCGGGATTGAACAGAAAACAAACGGCAGGCTCCGAATAATCAGAGCCTGCCGTCATTGTGTCGGGCTGACAGGATTTGAACCTGCGACCTCTTGACCCCCAGTCAAGCGCGCTACCAAGCTGCGCTACAGCCCGAGATATGTGCAAGCGAGCCTAGCGTCCGCACACGCCCGCGCCCCTAGCCCCTACTTATTCAGATAAAAATCTGAACGATTCTCCAACTCAAATAAACGCACAGCGCTGCGACAAGTAATTTGAAGTGCCATGGAGTCTTCGGGAGTTCTTGATCATCATCTAGCCCACTCGCCAACCGGCGAATATCGATGTTCTCCGCCGTGACTCGACGAAAGGTAGGCAATGTGCTGGCAATCTGCGGGCTATCAAGAACCCGCCCACAGGTTGGACATGTGCCATCAGCGCGCATTGCACTAGGCGCCCAATATTTCGCACAATCCTCACAAAATGGCATGACATCAATCGCTTCGTTTACGTACCCGCAACTTCAGCGGTGTTGAACCAAAATTAAATGCTTCACGAATACTGCGCTCGAGGTAACGCAAATAGGTATGTGGCAACTCGCGGTTGACAAATAGGGTGAAAGTTGGAGGATCGGTGGCCCCTTGCAAGGCATACATCACTTTGGCTCCGCCGCCAGCGGGTTGGCGCTGCTGAGCATCTGCGATCACACGGTTGACGTCACGCGTCGGAATTCGGCGGTGATATTGCAAAATCGCCTCTTGCAACACGGGACGAAGTTTGTGCACACCCTTACCAGTGAGGGCCGAAACCTTCAACACTGGCGCGTCATCAACGAAATACAATTTGCGTTTCACTTCAAGATCAATGCGTTCGCGCTCTTCAGCATCTTCAATGAGTTCCCATTTATTGAGCATGATCACAATCGGACATCCGGCAGCATCAATGCGCTCTGCTAATCGCTGATCTTGAGCAGTAATACCTTGAGTGGCATCAATGACAAATAAAGCAATGTCAGATCCATCAACTGCACGCAAGGCACGCACTAGGGAGTAATACTCTGCCGAATCATCAATTCGCGAACGACGACGCATACCCGCCGTATCGACGAAGATCACCGGACCATCTTCGGTCTCGACCAAAGTGTCAATGGAATCACGAGTTGTGCCAGGCATGTCGTGAACGACCGCCCGGTCCTCCCCCACCAAACGGTTGAAAAGAGTGCTTTTACCGACATTTGGCCGGCCCACCAAAGCAACGCGCGGGGTCTTTTGATCCCCAACGGCCGTCAAATCTTGGTCGAGTCCGTAGTTCGGTATGTACTCGTCGCTCAACGGCGAACTCGGCATGCGAGCAATCACTTCATCAAGCAAGTCACCAGCGCGACGACCATGCAACGCACTCACTGGGTACGGATCGCCGAGACCTAATGATAAAAAGCCCCAACGATCTGACTCACGGCGATCATTATCGGCCTTATTGACAACAACCATGACCTCAGCATCACTCTTGCGGAGCCATGCGGCCATCAACTCGTCGTCATCTGTTAAACCAACCGAACCATCAACCACAAAAATCACCAAGTCGGCTTGACGCACGGCGGCTTCAACCTGACGGCTGACCTTGGTTTCAAGTTCTGACCCGCCAGGCATCCAGCCCCCCGTGTCCACCAACGTGAATCGGTGACCTAACCAGTTGGCTTCAAGTTCCTTGCGGTCGCGAGTGACGCCTGGTCGATCCTCAACAATGGCTGCTTGCTCTCCAATGACTCGGTTGAACAGTGTGCTCTTACCGACATTCGGTCGGCCAACAATGACTGCAACTGGGAGTTGCACTTCTGATACTTCGCTCATCTGGCCACTTCCAATGCTCGCCGGAGGGCTATTCCGTCTGTTGCCACGACCTCAACTGGTCGTGGTAAATCTTGCGGCGTGAGCCCATCGAGGAAACGGCCCTCGGATAGGCAAACATCTGGCAGTAGATAGCGGTGACCTTGAGGTTGCGTTGAGAGAACCTTGGCTATGTCTTGGCCCACCATCAAACCAGTCACTGCAGTGTTGCCACCAAAGAAATCATTAGCGACCGTGATGACGCGTACATCATCACGACCGCAGCGATCAATTAAGGGTTGAAGCACCTCTGCACCATAGGGAGCGGTCAGGATTCCTACTGGAGCAGTACGTCGGGGTAACAGTGCGACTCCCGTCGAATCACCAAGTTCGGAACCGCTACAGCCGCGCAAACCTGTATCTCCTGCTGGATTTCGCGGGGCCCGGTAGCCCTGGGCGGGAGCGCCATCCACTGCTGCGAAAAAACCACTTTGGGGACCAGTTGGTAGATCTAAGCGACCGTCAAACTCCCACTCAAATGTTCGCGCCATTCCAATGCCGTCCTCATGCAAACCGAAACCTTCGTAATCTTCACCGACTGGAAAGGCCATGTCGGCCATCAGGTAATACTCATCTGCCGCAAAGACCATGCGATGACCTACGTGTGTGAGAAATATTTTTTGCCAGCGCTCAACTAATTCAACAACAGCGCGCGCCTCATCTTGAGTGTGCGCGCGCATGGTTGCTTCAGTGTTGTAACGACTGATACCGAGTGGAACTAAGGCCACATGATGAAGATCTGCATAACGATCAAGAATTCCGATCATTGAATCTTCAAGTACGTCTCCATCGTTCACCCCAGGACACACAACGATCTGCCCGTTCACGCAAATGTCATGATCAAGAAGTTGCCGGAGCCAGCGCAGACTCATACCGCCTCGCGGATTGCGCAACATCTCACTGCGCACTGTCGGATCAGTTGCGTGAATACTGACATTGAGTGGCGATAAGCCTTCAGTAATCACTCTCTCCAGATCTGCCTCAGTAAAACGGGTCAGGGTTGTGAAGTTGCCGTACAAGAAACTTAAACGATAATCGTCGTCTTTGAGATACAGACTCTGACGCATGCCGGGGGGTAACTGATAAATGAAACAAAATGCACAATGGTTATCGCAAGTCCGAACTCGATCGAAGAGAGCGCTTGAAACCTCTGCCCCAAGGGGTTCGCCGGCCTTTTTCGTCACCATGGTGTGTTGTTCAATACCACCGCGCACAAAATCGATTTCGACTTCGGCCTCATCAGCAATCAGACGCCATTCAATGATGTCTCGTGGAATCATCCCATTCAGCATCCGAACTTCATCACCTGGTTGCATACCGGCTATGTCGGCAGCTGAATTCGGGGTGACCGCCACCACAACGGGCGCAGATTGCTTGGCAGACATACGTGCAGGCTACCTGCGCCATCTCATCTAGAGCCGTGGAGCATTAGCCTGATCCCTATGGATGTCGTCACCACCAAGGTTGAGCGAGTGCTCTTAGCGGCACCCCGAGGCTTCTGCGCTGGCGTTGAGATGGCCATTAAGGCACTGGCTTGGATGGTGCGGAGTTTTGATGCCCCTGTGTACTGCTACCACGAGATAGTCCATAACAAGTTAGTCGTTGAACGTTTTGAACAATTGGGTGTGATTTTCGTGGATGAGATAAACGAAGTCCCCGAAGGATCACCGATCATGCTCTCCGCGCATGGATCAGCCCCAGACGTCGTGCGGTCAGCACGCTCTCGGGGTTCTGTGGTCATTGATTCGGTGTGCCCGCTGGTCACCAAGGTGCATCACGAAGTCAAGGTTCGCGTTGGCAAAGGCTTTCACATTGTCTATGTCGGACACGAAGGCCATGAAGAAGCCGTCGGCACTATGGCTGTTGCTCCAGACTCAATTTCGCGAGTTGAATCAATCTCTGAAGTTGATGCGCTTCCCGAATTCACAGAACCAGTCGCGCTGCTGGCCCAAACAACATTGTCCCATCGAGATTGGGCCGAAGTCGCTGTTCGAGTTCAAGAGCGTTTCCCCCAAGTCTGGACACCGGGGCGAAGCGATCTGTGTTTCGCCACAACAAACCGACAGTCAGCATTAATGTCCATGGCCCCTCGATGTGATGCCATCATCGTCATTGGGTCGGCTAACTCATCAAATACGCGAGCCCTTGAACGCCTCGCACGCGAGGCTGGATGCGCCAGAGTTTTCCGAGTGAATTCGGCTCACGAATTGCCTTCCGACTTAAGCGGCACAGTGGGAGTCACAGCGGGTGCTTCGGCGCCAGAAGAATTAGTTGATGCGGTGATCGCCAGACTCGCTCCGTTGTACGGTGTTGAGGAAGTGCGCATCACAGATGAAGACGAATACTTCCCACCACCACGCAATCTGCGTGATCTGCAAATTGCCATCGAGACTGCAATCACCACGATGTGTGGAGGTTCAATGACATCTCGTCCAAGCGTTGATGATCGCTCTTTGGGTGCGAGTTATGTGCTTGCAAGTTTGTGAACCATGCTTTCTCCAAGTTCACAGACCATCCGATTGTTCTTGCATATCCTGAGCGCCTCAGTTTGGGTTGGCGGGCAGATAGTCATCGGTGTTCTCGTTCCCAAGATGCGCCGTTTCTCAGCAGATAGCACCAAGATTCTTGCTCACGCATTTGCCCGCGTGGCCTGGCCAGCCTTTGCTCTCCTAGTTGTCACTGGCATTTGGAATATTCTTGCAGTTGATAGCACAGACCTCTCGACGGCATATCAAATCACCATGTTTGTGCACATCTTGATGGGTGTAGCAACGGCGATGTTCGCCTTCATTCACAGCATCGGACAAACTAAATTTGCCATTGCCGTGGGTGGAGCCCTCGGGCTATTGACATCTTTAGTCGCAATGTTCGTCGGAATCTTGCTACAAACCGGTCACTGATCTATCTAGTTACGAGGGACTTGACTCCATGCGCGATCGCGATCAACGCGAATATCTCCAGGCAACCCGAGGACCCGCTCACCAAGAATGTTGCGCATGACTTCGCTCGTTCCCCCTTCAATAGAGTTGGCGCGACTACGCAGGAAAGACTTTTGGGTATTTTCCATTCCCATGGCAAACTCGGGTCGAATCTTGTTATATCCACTCGGGAACAACATGCCTTGCGCCCCCATCATTGAGACTGCGAAGGAATAAATGTCCTTATGTAGTTCGGCCATCGCTAACTTGGCGATTGAACCTTCAGGACCTGGATCGCCCATTTTGCGATTCTGAGAAGCGCGAATGTTGGTGAGTCGTAGCAATTCGGCACGAATCCATAACTTCATCAACTCATCTTTCGTGGCAGGATCCTGCTCATCTTGAGACAATGAACTCCACACTTTTGTGGCTTCGCGAATTGCGCCCGAACCCTTACCGGGAATCGCTCCACCAATGGAGACTCGCTCATTCATCAACGTCGTCAGAGAAACCCGCCATCCGTCGCCGACGCTTCCCAGCATTTCGTTCTGGGGAATACGCACATCGGTGAAGTACACCTCGTTGAACTCGGCCTCGCCAGTAATTTGATACAGCGGTCGCACCTCAACGCCAGGTGCTTGCATATCAACAACGAAGGCCGTCATTCCTGCATGCTTCACAGCTTCGGAATCGGTCCGCACGATGAGTAGTCCCCAACGGGAAAGATGCGCCAAAGTGGTCCACACTTTCTGACCATTGGCAATCCATTCATCACCGTCACGTACGCCTTTAGCCGATAGACCAGCGAAGTCGGATCCAGAACCTGGCTCAGAAAATAACTGACACCAAATTTCTTCTCCAGTAAACAACGGACGTAAGTAACGTTTTTTCTGCTCTGCGGTACCCCATGCGGCTACCGTTGGTCCACACATGCCATGACCAATCGGGTTTCGTCCTACGGGATTCGGTGCACCAGCAGCCAAAACCTGCTCGTTAATTTGGCGTTGCAACTTCGGATTTAAACCCAGCCCGCCGCAACCGACTTCGAAATGCACCCAAGCCAAACCTTTGTCATACTGGGCTCCGAGAAAAGTCACTGCGTCAGTGGTCTTTGGAGGAAATTCACGCAACAACTCCTCGGTCAGTTGAACGACTTTTTGCTCATCATCGGTCAAGATCATTGTGGACATTTTTGCGCTCCCTGCATTAAAAATACGAATACCCCTACCTCTTAAACTAGCGACACTCGGTTGTTACGGCGAGATTGCACAGCAAATCTGCCACGCACTATCAGTTGAGTGGGGCCATCAAACGCCTGAACTCATCGGCTTCAGCCGCACCCAAGCCTGGAAAACAGGATCTCAGACACATCACCGACCTCAACGCAGCGATATCTCGTTGATAAACATAAATTGCCTTCAAGTTATTGAGCATCCGTTCAATAACCGCCATTGGATGGGTGGCACTGAGAAAGAGGCGATCAAAAGTCTGTTGCGAGCCAGTTAAAGCGTGGAAGATTCTCTCGCAGCCCTGCTCATCAATAACCGCCCCGCCGCCGAAGGGGTCCACAAAGGTTTGTGGAATATTGCCCTGTACCTCGGGAACCCCAACCAAAAAATGCCCTGGCATCGCGACACCCACGAGAGGCACCCCAAGTCGACGCGCCACTTCAATCAAAACAATCGAGAGCGTGATCGGGATACCAGCGTGGCGGTCAATGACGCGTGATAACAGGGAATTATCCGGGTCGTAATACTCAGCCCTGTTGGCGACGAAAGCGTCGGGTCCACTAAAGAGGTACGTGGCGATCCCCGCCACGGTTGGGGATGGAACAGATGCTGCGATCTCATCCAAGCGAGCCATCTGCCCGATGAGATCAAAATTTTCGTCATTCAAAATAGCCGCTGTGATCAAAAAAGACATCTCATCGAGCGCAAGAGCTCCACCTTGGCTCACCATTTCGCGAAATCTGCCAATCGCCCATTGCGACCCACCCTGTGACGACTCCATGAGCAAAGGGTAATCGCACTAATGTCAAGAACATGCATATCGGAGACCACGCCGCCAATACACCCGACAAACTCGCTTTAGTCGTCCCTGGCTCTGGTTACACGCAGACCTTCGCTGAATTAAACGAAGCCGCCAACCGCCTTTCACATCTATTGCGCTCAGTTGGATTGCAACCCGGAGACCATGTAGCCCTGTGCATGGAAAACCATGACCGCTATCTCGAAGTCCTATGGGGTTGCCATTTCGCAGGCGTGATTTACACCGCGACTTCTTCACGACTCACGAGCGCGGAGTTGACGTACATCTTGAACGACTGCAGCGCCAAAGCCTTCATCACTTCTCGCTACAAGGCTGAGCAGGCTGCCGAAATCTTGACTGGCACACCTGGTGTTTCGTTGCGCTTGATGCTGGATGGGCCGATCCCCGGATATGAGAGCTACGAAGAAGCCGTATCTCAACAATCAAGTGCGGCGCTCCCGAACCGCATCGCAGGCGCTGACATGCTCTATTCCTCTGGGACCACTGGTATGCCCAAAGGCATCTCGAAAACATTCGAGAATTTACCCCTTGACGGTGCACCAACAGCCATTGCTCCAACCATGGGAAAGCTTTTTGGTGTCACACAAGACAGCGTTTATCTTTCCCCTGCACCGATGTACCACGCCGCACCGTTACGTTGGACGATGGGAGCCCAGGCTATCGGCTGCACTGCGGTCGTGATGGCTCAATTCGATCCGCAGCAATTTCTGGCAGCCATTGACGACAATCAGGTCACTCACACGCAGGTCGTCCCGACCATGTTTGTTCGCTTACTCAAAACCGATATCGCCGTGCGCAGCAAGTACGACGTTTCAAGTTTGCAAGCTGTCATACATGCTGCAGCCCCATGTCCGATACCAGTAAAAAAGCAAATGATCGAGTGGTTCGGTCCGATTATTCATGAGTACTACGCGGGCACCGAAGGTAATGGCTTTGTCTACTGCGACAGCAGAATGTGGTTGGCTCATGAGGGAACTGTCGGAGTCGGTATTGGATGCACACTGCACATCTGTGGCGAAGAAGGACAGGACTTGCCACACTTTGAAAGTGGAACCATTTTCTTTGAAGGCGGGGGGACTTTTGAATACCACAATGACGCCGAGAAGACGAGAAATTCGCGACATCCAAAAGGTTGGAGCACTTTAGGCGATGTCGGTTACTTGGACGATGATTTATTCTTGTACCTCACTGACCGCAAGGCATACATGATCATTTCGGGTGGAGTCAATATTTATCCGCAAGAAGCTGAGAATGCCTTAGTCACTCATCCCAAGATCATCGATGTCGCTGTCTTTGGTGTACCTAACGAGGACTTCGGTGAAGAAGTCAAAGCGGTTGTTCAACCAGTCACTATGCCTAGCACTCCCGAGGAGGCGAAGGCTTTAGAAAAAGAATTGATCGCCTACTGTCGTTCACAATTAGCGGATATCAAATGCCCGCGAAGTGTTGACTTTCGTCTTGAACTACCGCGTCATCCCACTGGCAAGTTGTACAAGCGCTTGCTCAAAGATGAGTACTGGAAGGATGCCGGGCGCTCTATCTAGGGCCTCTGCATTTTGAGATATGCGTCTCGCTCACCACCATCCGTACCTCGAACCTCATCTTTCCGATCAGTTCATCGCTTTCGCTCATCGCGGCGGAACCGATTCCCTTCCCGAAAACACTCTGGCGAGTTTTCGTCATGCCGTCAGTCTCGGATATGACTATCTGGAGACCGATGTACAACTGACAGCAGATGGCGTACTTGTGGCCTTCCATGACAACGATCTGCTGCGTACCTGCGGTCACCAAATGCGTATCAGTGATGTCAGTTGGCAAGAGGTTTCTCAGATGCGAGTCGATGGCAAGGAACCGATTCCCCTACTCGCAGAATTACTTGAGGAGTTTCCCGGAACCAAATTCAACATTGATGCCAAAAGCGATGCCTGTGTCAACCCCCTGATCGCAGTGCTGAAAAGTGCCGATGCCCTCACCAGAGTCTGTATCGGATCTTTCAGCCATCAACGAATCAAAAATATCCGCAACAGTTTTGGGAGCGATGTCTGCACCGGCGCAAGTCCGCGCGAGGTTGCCCTGTGGGTGATGGGTTTGCCGCCGAAGGAACCCTCATGCTTTCAGGTTCCAATGCGCCAAGGTCCGCTGACGGTGGTCAATGAACGAACCCTTGCCAAGGCCACACACAACGGTCAACCTGTGCACGTCTGGACAATCGACGACGTCGCCACGATGGAGGAGTTGATCAGCCTCGGCGTCCAAGGCATCATGACCGACCAATCACTGGTTCTTCGAGAAGTGCTACAGAAACACAATTTGTGGAGGCAATGAGCCCATTGCCTGAGCCGATCTGCTGGTGTTGAGGGCAAATAGTTTGGTAGATCAAACAATCATCGCCACTCAAACTAAGGTTTAAGGCATGCCCCCCATCGCTGATGAGATGTCAGATTCAGCATTGAGAATGACGAATATTTCGTTGACCTTTGCGGACGGCACTCAGGCCTTGGAGAATGTCAATCTCAACATTCAATCCGGCGAATTCGTCACCATTGTGGGACCCTCAGGTTGTGGCAAGAGCACTCTTTTACGACTCGCATCTGGACTGCTGGCTCAGACACAAGGGCTCTGCGACGTAGATCGCACAAGCCTTGGCTACGTGTTCCAGGATCCAACATTGTTGCCTTGGCGCACCGTGCGACGAAATGTTGAGTTAAATGCCGAGCTGGCTGGGATGGACAAACCTTCTCGGCAAAAAGCAGCCAATGCGGCTATCGGACTTGTCAACCTCACGGGACACGAAGACAAATACCCAAAACAACTTTCTGGCGGAATGAAAATGCGCTGTTCACTGGCCCGATCCTTAGTTCTGCAACCAAACCTTTTCCTTTTCGATGAGCCCTTCGCTGCCTTGGATGAAATCACTCGCGAACACCTCAACGATGAGTTATTACATCTCTTTCAAAATCAACATTTTGCTTCATTATTTATTACCCACAGCATCCAAGAAGCGGTCTTTTTATCAACTCGAGTACTCGTGATGTCGGCGCGACCTGGACGCATTATCGCTGAACACGCAGTTGACTTCTCATACCCGCGCCATCCAGACATTCGTTATCAAAGTGATTTTGCTGAGATCTGTGGAAAAATCAGCGCCGATCTGAAGGTCGCTCATTCATGAACAGAATTCGCCGACCATCCCTGCGGGTCAATACCTTGCTCCCGATGGCGACATTCGCCTGCTTCATCGCGCTGTGGTACCTCTACGCCAAATTCAACTACGACAATCCCGTGCAACGGCGCAATGCTCTGCCCTACCCGCACGAAATTATCACCGATGGTTTCATGCCAGTGACAGACAAAGTCAACGGGCTGCGACCGATTCTTGGCTACATGTGGCCAACAGTCAAGGTCACGATCTTGGGACTGTCCATCGCAATAACTCTCGGCATAGCACTAGCCGTGCTGATGAACCTTTCCAGAAGCGTTGAACGAGCTCTGTTCCCCTACGCCGTCGTCCTGCAGACGGTTCCCATCCTGGCGATCACTCCTCTTCTCACCCAGTTGTTCGGCGAGGAACTGGGCGTGCGTCTAGTCGTCACAGTTCTGATCGCTATCTTTCCCGTGATCACCAACACTTTGTTCGGTCTCCAATCAACCGACCAGATGCATCACGACCTCTTCACTCTCAGTCACGTCTCTCGTCGGACTCGGTTATGGCGCCTTGAACTTCCCAGCGCATTACCATCACTGATGACTGGCATCCGAATCGCATCGGGTAGTGCGGTCATTGGTTCAGTCGTCGCAGATTTCTTTTTTGTTAAAGGGGAAAAAGGAATCGGGTATTACATCCGCACCCGACAGCAAAAGTCAATTGAACGACCAGAGATGTTCGCTGGCACGATCACGGCTTCTATCTTCGGAGTGTTGATGTTTCTCCTTGTCGGGTGGGTCACAACCCGCGCCATCAGGGATTGGCACGATAAGGATTAGCCGACTTCTATGCATCCCGCTAAAGTCTGCTGTAACCAAAGGAGAATCATGTCCCCCCGACGTGTCACCGCATTAATTTCACTCTTTAGCCTTACTTCTATTTTTGTGGCATGTAGCTCGGATAAGAGCGAGAAGACAGACCCGACTACGGAAGTCTGCCCAGCCAAATTAAGCATTCAGACAGATTGGTTTCCAGAACTTGAACACGGTGGCACATATCAGTTGATCGGGCCCTCTGGCACCGCTGACAAGAACAGTGTCTCTTACTCCGGTCCGGTGCAGCAGCAATACGCAGTCGGTGGATTACAAGAAGTAGAAATTCTCACAAAAAACTTTGATAAGCAGAACAGTTCTGTCCTCGTTGACGGGGAAGCTGATATGGCTTTCATCGGAATTGCTGACCTGATCAAAGACTCTGCCGCTCTTCCGCTGGTTGCTATCGCCAAAACTCTTGATCAAGATCCTCAAATGCTGATGTGGGATCCAACTCAGTTCGCAATCAAGACTCCATCCGACATCGCTGCCAGTGGTGCCTCCTTCGTGCACTTTCCAGGCCTGTCCTATATCGACTTCATGATCGATAAGGGTTACCTGACGCCAGAGCAAAGCGACCCAAGTTACAACGGTTCCGACGCCACATGGGTGAGCAAAGGTGGCTCCATTTTGCAACAAGGATTTGCCACCAACGAAATCTACAAATATGAAAATGACATTCTCTGGAAGGACGGAGGGCCAGCAGATGTTTCATTTTTTACTGTCTCTGAACTTGGTTTTGACAACTATCCAGCAACAATCACGATGCTCAAAAGCCGAGCCACGGAACTTGATGCGTGCCTAAAGTTGCTAGTTCCAAAAATGCAACAAGCATGGGTGGACTTCTACAACAATCCAACTCCCATCACCGACAGGATGATTGAGATCAACGAAGAGTACGACGGCTTTTGGAGTCTCAGTGCAGAACTCAACTCGGCCGGCTTGCAGCTATTAGACGAAAAAAATATTGGGGCGAATAGCCCAGATGGAACGTACTGCTCTTTCGATGAGACAAAAGTTCAAGATCTCTACAAAATTTTGCAACCGATATATGCATCTCAAGGTGTGGAGATTACCGACGATGTTTCGTCGGTCTACACCAACGATTATTGCCAGGGAGCGCCTGGGCGCTGAAGTTTCATATTCAGTAAAAGCAGTCGCTCCTAGAGTCTTTTACTCAGGCGTCGCGCACATGACCTTCGCGGACGATGAAAGGATCTTTATCGCTCCACGGGAAGTTGATCCACATATCTGTTTTCTTCCATGCGTAATCTGCTTGCACGACAGAGTGCGACTTTTCATAGAGAACCGCTGTGCGCACTTCGCCGACCTTGCCTTCACAGAACTTCTGCACGCTGCGCAATGTGTGACCAGTATCGGCCACATCATCAGCAATCAGAATCTTGGCGTCACCAAGGTCCACAAAGTCGGGAGCGGGGGGAAGAATACGCGGAACTTCGAGCCGCTCATCGACACCTGTATAAAACTCCACATTCATGGTGTACACATTTTTGACGGCTAGCGAATATCCCAGCGCTCCCCCAATTAAGAGCCCGCCCCTAGCAATCGAGAGAATCATGTCGGGGTCGTATCCGTCTTCGGCAACCATTTGCGCCAACGCTCGCGAAGCCTCGCCGAAAATCTCCCAAGTCATAATTTCACGTTGGTTCGACACGTCGGCCTTTCAGAGTGCTGTGAGCCCGTTCGGCCCCCTCGTGAACAAATGTAGACGCTCGACCCTTGCTGCGCCCTATTAGTCAGATAACTACAAAAGACCTTCGCTCACTCCGGAACGATGATTTTTTTGAGGTCTTTGCTAGGAACTGGAACTTTAGGGTCCATTTCCTGCAACGTCTTCAGGATAATTTTCGCAACGGCTAAATCTCGGACCCATTTCACGTCAGCAGGGATGACATACCACGGGGCATGTGGGCGCGAGGTCTCACGCAGTACATCTTCATAGGCCGCCTCATACTTTGGCCAGATCTCTCGGTCGGAAAGATCGCTGGGATCATGCTTCCAACTCCGCTCCGGATTATCGATCCGCTTTTGCAGTCTTTGCCGCTGAACGTCATGCGAGACATGCAAATAAAATTTGAGTACTCGCGTTCCCTCGTCAACCAGCATCTGCTCAAAATCGCGAATGTGCCGATAACGCTTCTTCCACACTTCCTCGCCGACAAGGTTTTTGACCCGCGGCACCAAAATGTCTTCATAATGGCTGCGGTTCCAGACGCCGACCTCGCCCCGAGCAGGACAAGAGTCATGGCAACGCCATAAATAATCGTGCTGTTTTTCAATGCCGGCTGGCACTTTAAAACTTGTGACCCGCACTCCGGCAGGGTTCATGCCGGTCATCACATGTCGAACCAGCCCATCTTTACCGGAAGCATCTCGCCCTTGAAGAACAATCAGCAGACTCTGCTTGGCCTCGGCCATTAATCGATGCTGCTCAAAAGCCATCTCTCCGACCACTTTTTCCAACTCGCCTTTTTGAGAGCTTTTATCCCATCCCAGGTCATCGTCAGTTGCGATCGCGCTCAACTGCAGTGGCTTTGTAGCCGAGACACGAAATTTCGCCATCATGCTAGTGGTCATACATCTCTCCGAAAACCGTCAAACAACTCACAGATTACTGTAGAGGCTCAAACGGACAATGACGACAACCGCTCTCGCAGCAGTAACCCCTGTCGCTCAAGAACGCCGCAGTGAACACGCTGTATCCGCTGGTTGGGTCGCGATAACACGGTCGATTCTGTGAAACCGCTGCATCATGCAATTGGGAAATGACAAGGAAATCAGGAATATTGGCATTTAAGCGCTGAGGTAAAGCCCTCGTCAGTCCGTCAAGTCTGCGCCGATGTCCGTTGGCCATCCATGCAGTTTCGTGTATTCCTCGCCGGAAAAGCAATTGCGAGTCATCAATCGGTCGAGCAAGTCAAATATGGAAACTCGTTAGCGCCGAACTTCGCTGATGATCAGGGGCGTGCTATCCTCCAAAGTGACGGACGTCTCAAAAAGGGATTTCCATGACGAATAAGGGGAAATTTATGCAGATAACAAAAACACGGCGTTATCGTGCTGCAATAGCAGTAGGCCTAACTTTTGCTTTCATTGCCGCTTCATGCGGTAGCGATAGCGGCGGGACCGAAGCACCCGGGACCAAAGCGCCCACCAGCGAAGCACCAAGCACCGACGCACCCGCTGGTCCCGTTGCCGGCGGCACACTTCGCTACGGCGTTGAGGCCGAAACTGACGGCTTGAACCCAACCAGTTCAGCATTCGCTGTCTCCGCCTACGTCATGGGAAATGCTGTCTTTGAT
>CALGTP010000630.1 GCA_937902105.1 uncultured Actinomycetes bacterium | reverse complement strand
AAGAGGCGAAACTACCATCCATGGCCTCAAACCCTAATTATTTCATGCGAAACTGCCATCCATTGCCAACACGCACTGACAAACTAAGTTGCTCTCGAAGACCCACGAAGAGACCCTGGATGGGAGTTCGGTGTTTCGGTGCCTCAGCTCAGCCCAGTCTAGGATAGTGATAAGTTATCATTGCAAATTATAGGATTGTTTATAACTAGCGAGTTATTTCTCTACCTCACGTAAAACTGAGTGTGAGTGGATATAAGGCCACGCTTGTCCAACAAGGAATGCGCTGCGTTTTATGCATCTTGCATGAATTCAACTCATATTGTGTTTGGCTCATCGTGTTGTTGCTCTAGTCTGGGCGTGTTGAATTGGTCAACCATGACATATAACAGTTGGATGTTAGATCATCTAAAGTTGGAACGCACAATGGCAATCTATTGTAACGACAGTCGCAATGACTACACATAGAATGAGTAAGGTCCTCATTGTCGCTATCAATCATGTGCTTCAATTCTTGACAACACGGAATCTGGCTTTCTTTATCCCTGATTGGTGCAAAAATGGTGAGTGGCCTTTGGGACTTGCTATGATGAATGTGAAACTGGCTGCTGTGGACACACAGGGCATTATCAGGGCTGCTCCTCTGCGGCATGTGTGTTTGAAAATCCATGGCCCCGATCCTTATTAGAACTAGACAACCCCTGGATGGTCACCCCAAGTCTAGGCTGGCAACATGATAAATATGAGATTCGGCAAAAGCAAACACCCACAAACATATCCTATTTGGCCTTCGATTCGAGCCAGCCTAAGCTCATAATAACGGCCACAGGATGAACAATAATTTCCAAGACGATCCCTGGAAACTAGGATTTCAACGCCCTGTGCTTGAATAGATAATCAAATAACAATTCCCCCAATCAAAACGAACGGGCAAAATGTGTTTCTGTTACAGTTACAATACAGTAGTACACCTTTTTTTTTTGCGCTACTACCCAAGGTTGCTGACGAAGAAGCAGTACAGACCAAAGCGTGGCATTATATATACGGCGTCTGTAAAGTGCGCGGCGGTATCGAACCCGAGCTCTCGCACCCTAAGTGGAATGCTTTCCGCTGGGCACTCGATCACTCCGGCTTAGGTGTTTCTGTGTTGAAACTTACGATCATAGCGAACTACAACCATGGAGCATTCAAGTCAGGGGACCGCTTGTATGTGAAACAGGAGGTGTTCAAGAAGTGGCTTAGTGCAAAGCCGGAGTCGTACTTCCAAGATTTGCAGGAAGAGATAGCCAACGATCGTCAGGAAGACATCTCTGACTCTAGCACCACATACGACATGCTCAATGACTACATGAACTCACCGGTAATCACAAATCGAATGGAATTTGCAACTAACTCATTTGCCAAAGTCAGAGTGCTCGAATTACATTATTACTCTCAATTGTGTCTAGATAGTGACAGACAAGTCAGCAGCCAAGGTGAAAAACAAGGGATGGTTCCGAATGAATGCAGCTTACCGAATACTCGCTCGAAACTGGACCATTCTGCGAGAATCAGGCCAAGCACTTCTCGATTTCTTGGAGTCCTGGCCATATTTAATCACACTGCCTTGGTCAGTTGAGATAGTATGTTGTGATTGCCAGTCATCCCTCAGGGACTCTTTTCGCAGCCGTCAGATTCATTTAAGGGCGACGGTGATGCAGAGGATGTCAGAGCTAGTGGCGCCGATCCTGGCGGCGATCCTGACGACGAGCCAGAGAAAAAGATATACAGCAAGTCTGATCTCTATAAAGCTTACGCTGGCAAGGGTACGACACGAATGTTTGCAGAATTTGTGGGCGAGGAAGCTCTTCACCGACATGCCATCATAATTGAGGATGTTGGCAGACCATTGGAGACAGCTTACAACGACGATCTTGATATCCAGAGGCAGTCGCAGGCAGACCTACTCAAATGGGCCGCAGACCGCTGCATGGGTGGGCGAGACTCGTGGTGGGGAACAGTATCCAACATACTTCTCAAGCAGCATGACAAACGGCTCATGCAGAAATTAGGGATGGTTCCTTCTTGCAACCCGCCAGTTAGTATTGGCCAGCCTTGGATCCAAGACGATGTTGAGTGTCTGAAGCTTGTCGTGGACTTTGCAAACTGTTTGGGTAGCCGTATCGCCTGGTCAGAAATGATGTTTCGGTACACATTACCGCATGGCCTTGCCTTCATGCTTTCGACGTCTCCGAGCAAACGGAAGACTTCAATGGAGCTCTTACAGAGGATCGTCAAGATAGTGGTGCGGGTGGAAGAAATGATTCTTGACAAATCAGCCGGCCCGATGGTGCTAGAGGCTTACCATGACCTCGGTTGGCCACAAGAGCCCTTGCCCAGGGAAATCATGATGCGGCTTCTGCAATGTGACTTTGACAGCAACGACAAGGAGTTGCGACGGCTCGCCACTCGATATTTTGCTGGCTCAAGCACAACAACAGACATCCTCGAGAGGGCATTTGCCCATTTGTCAGACATTGCAGCAAGGAGCAGCAAAAACAAGAAGATGAGCCAGCATAGTGTGTGGTTCTATGCGTCCACATCTCCGTATGTAAAAAAATCCGGAATGCAACAATGCCTTCCTGCCGAGGAAGACTGGCAGACCTTTTCGAGCCTTACCGTTGGGCAATCCAAGCAGACTAAGATCTACAATTCTGCATTCAAGGCCAAGCAAACAAAACTACCTGCCGAAGGTGCTGACAATATCCCCAAAACGACGTTGGAGATCAAAAAAAACAAGGGATGGAGAAATGCCGGGTCTCAGTCTCATCACATTTCAGTCGCTGCGATTGCGTACTTACTCCATGACGAGCCTTTCGATTTCAAAAACGGCGAGGGCACATGGGCAGGTTCGGGCAGCAACTTATAGATATATTATAGAAACCC
>CALGTP010000629.1 GCA_937902105.1 uncultured Actinomycetes bacterium | reverse complement strand
TGCGTTGTTCTTCCGAGCGGTACCAATCATGACGGGCCGGCACTCGTAGGTGCCACTTGCCACGTCTAGACCGCCAAAGCATCCATGCTCGCAGAGCCAAATAAGTTTGCACGGGAGGATGAACATCCGCTTGCCCGTCATATTCGTAAATTTGAAGGGTTTTGCTACGTTGGTCTTTGCCAAGCTCACAATTATCGGACCACCGACCATTCATCCAAATTCTACAATCTTGACACCGTCTGTCATTCATTAATCGGAAATAACCATTGTTCCACACCGTGTGCGTGCCAGGAGGGAGGGGCGTCTGAAGCACTACCCTGGTCCTCTCCAGAATTTCCTCAAGCTCCTGGGCCTCTCCAGCACTATCCTCGTCTTCCTGGGCCTCCTCCGCGGAAGCTTCCATATGCGATAAAACACCCGAACTTGAATCTGAATCTCGCTCCAGTTGCATGGCCTCCTCCTGCTCATTTTGTTGGGCCGCCTCCTCCATGAGAGGAGGGGCACGCTCGATCAAAGTGGCCTTCTCCACAGGAAATTCCACGACAGAGTGGGCAACGCTGAGCACAGCCATTTGCAGCCCATGCACAATGGGTTCTGGCACACCATCTCGCAAAAAACCAGCATCTCCGCACAACTCCAGCAAATCTTTGCACTCTGTAGAAAAGCGGCTAACATTCAGGCGATGCTCTAGCGGCCTGTGCCCACCACACGGCTGCAACATACAGCCCCTAGTCTGCCAGCCAACTGAAGCACATAAGGCCACAAATTGACCCGCCGGTCCGAATTGGACCAGGAAGTAGGTAGTGCTCTTCGTGCCCGAAATTTTACGCATCCAAGCAGGACGAGTCGGCACCAGAGGTCGCAAACGCACTGCTTCTCCAAGCGGCATCGCTTGCAAACGTTGTGAGTACAAGTCTCTGCGCCGAGCAGTGGCAGTCACCATTTCCGCTTTGAACAATTCCAAGTGCTCATCGAGCCATTTCATCCAGTGCATGTTCGTGACCAACATGGGAGCACTAGCCCTAGCTTCCTTAAGTCGCCGCGCACGATCTCGCAAGCCCTGCGCCTCCTGCTCCAACTCCTCTCGATGCTCAGCAATGTAAGCCTGCAGTCGTCGCTCATCGCCTGCGTGAGTGAGTTGCTTTTGTCGCTGAGGACTGATATGCTTTTCCCAATGCAGGCGGCCACGCCCTCGCGGAAGAAGGTGAGGGTTGCGCTGAATTGCTAAGGCCCTTGCAGTAATACTCGCAAATTTCTTGACTGTTTTATCTTCACCAAAGACTTGTTGCAACGCGGATCGGCGCCAGGTTCCATAGTCCTGCAAAATACTGTTTCGCGATGCTCGGGCAGCTGTCATCACCTTATCTCGCTTCTCACAACGCTTGTCCTGATTGTTTTTGCGCTCCACGTCCAGGCTTGTGGTCTGCAATTTCTCGACGATGCTGCAAAGCTCAGATTGTACGCCTTCGGAAGCAAGATACTGCAAAGCATCGGCCAAGCTCCCACTCCTCAATGCCTCTTGTTGGAGGGGCCAAGAATATCCCGCGTCAAGATTGTCGGGGTCCTCTTCCAAAAAGTTCTCAAGCTCGACCATGTAACCCGACGAATTGTATTTTGCTGTGAACATCCAGAGCCTGCCCGGATAGTCCTGAAACTCAGCGAATCGAATGAAAATATGAAGCTCTGTGAGGAGCAAGCAATTCACACATTCTGTAAGGCCCAGACTAGCGTCGCAATGCAACAAAGACAAGATTACCTCCAATTCAAAAACTGTTCTCTGCTCCACCTCCCTCTTTCCAAGCCGCACCATGGTTGGCAGGCGCTCCTTTAAAGCGTGTGGCTTTTGTGACGAGATGTCAATGGCCAGTGTTGTCAAGCGTAAACACAAACACGCACGCCTAAGCTGAGCATCAGTATCGGATTTCTGCCACCAAGAACGAAACCGAGTCAGGCGCTGTTCATTCTCAGGGCGGGCCTGAGTCAAGCACAAAGAGAAAATGTAAGGGGGCAGGTTTAACAGCTTAACACGCAGAAGCGCAAACGCGCATTCTCCAAACAGCCAGAACCTGGTGACTATTGGCCGACTTTCGACCTTGAAAGTTAATTTGTACAACTCTGCACAAATATGCCCACACGCAGCCGCGGAGGAAGCCCCTGCCGGCCCAGCATGCCGCAGCTCGCGCACATCTACATTCAAGAGTCGAACAAGCGATTCAGGAAACACCCTGGGACCATAGAGACCCCGAAAGCCGTGGTCAGGCCGCTGCGCCTCGTCCAAAGCAGCTGCTTGAACCAGAATCACATCCTGTAGCCCAGCGATGTGAGCACGAAGATTCATGTAGAATTCGTCCACATAGAAAGGAACCAGATACTTGAACATGCGGCTGATGTTGGCCCACAACTCGTTGTTGTCCACTGGGTTGGCCATATGGCTGCCGCATATTGCTGTCTGGGTCACAAGGTTGCACTTGTGAGCAGCACACCGGGCCACGAGAAGGCGGTACCGGATTTGTGTTCGATGAGCACTGTCGGACAATGCGAACCAAAGCACCTTGCGCAGAGCCGCCTCGTTCGTATTGATTGCATCGCCAGTAACCAAATGTATGATCGTGCGCTTTTGGTCTGGGCGGGCCGCCCCTGCCTGAGATAAGCAACAAGCAAATACGCCTTCCAAAATCTTGCAAATATTTGTCGCAATGGTTGCAGCGTCCTTTTTGTCAAGTGGCTGTAACTCTGTGTAATATGGCGCCTCGGTCTGGCCAACTGAAATTTGAACGCAATGGTTTTGAACCTTTGACATTCTGGATCGACTCATGGGCAAAGCCGTGCTCGGCAAAACGACGGCATCACTGCTATCTTGGGCAGCAGAACGAGACCGCATCCTCACGTCTGCCCCGTGATGGATGTGAGTGGTGAAAATCGG
>CALGTP010000628.1 GCA_937902105.1 uncultured Actinomycetes bacterium | reverse complement strand
CGTTCACGGATGCCTATCACTCGACCGGTCAACAGTCGGGGCGTCCAATCAACGCAAAATATCTTGATCTATGGCATTGATCAAATTGATACGCGACGAGCGATACCAAGAAGGAAATGGCGTACACTACGCAGGAACGTCGGTATTCTGCATCAGGAGTACACGACACGGCGACGTCCACTGGGCAGCATAACCAGATTTACACCACGACGTGCTACACGGCCAGGTCACGAACTGCGCATGTCTTCCACATTCTTGGGTCTCCCCCAGCTATTTTTTTGTTCGAAAAAAAATTGGTTCCTAAACCTCCGGCACGTTGAAACTGGATCGAATCTGACGGGAACGGGGAAAACTGGAGCATCTTCCACGCGTTTGCGGCTTGGTACGGCTATCACTTCGTCTTATACGCGTCCTTTGACAGCATCGGGTAACCGTGTACGCAGGCTTGCTCATCGGATCAACGTTGTTCCTGGACGACCTAACAAACCTACCGAGGTCGCTGCTGACGGACTTCAGTGCTTTACGGCCGGCAACTTCACGGGCTTCTATCGCACTCCGTACTTGGCTCTTCGCGCCAGCTGGACAACCGGTGCACGCGCAAGCGATACACCAGGTCTGCCAGTCACGCTACTTGCATCGGTTACGTCTGGACGGTCATCGCTTTTCTGGGAAGGCCATATCACCGGTACACGTCACGTTTCTGACCTGGAACGTCTAGGCCGCTCTAACTCCGGTGCCGTTTGCCATACTTTTTATCTGAGACGTTACCCCTGCTGGACGGCCGGTGGACGCGAAAGCGATACACCGGGCTCACCAGTTGCGGCTTCTTCTGATACGCTCAGACGTGTACGGCACTTTTTGGTCCACTGCTTCCTCAGCATGACAGACGCGGATGCGCCCTTGCCACTTCCATTTGCCACGCCGTCCATTTACTCCGGGGTTATTACCTTCCTGCATACGGAGATCCCGGCTGACATCAGGCAGCTTGCGAAAAATGTCCGTTTCTTTCCAGGAGAAACTGGCAGCAGTGTAGCTTTCTGTGGCACCATGTGCACCAACGAGTCTACGCCTTCGTCTCAGCAACGGCTGTCCTTGCTCGCCAGGCGGTCTACTTACTCCTTTTCCTTACTCGTAGCTTTTCCGGAACGCTCCGAGACGTATGAGGAGGTACTGACCCCAGCGACTCGTCGAACAAGGGTTCTGTCAGCTCTTCAAAATATCGATGATGATAATGGAAAGTCGATTAAAGAAGGAGCCACCAACAAGTTCCAAGAGTTCTTTGTGGACAATGATGGCCGCCCGAGCATGAAAGGCACATCGGTTTATCGGTTCGAGCTTTCCCTTGATGCACACCGCTTACCCACGTCGCCGCTACTCCAGGCAAGCTTCAAATTGCTGACAGGGTCATCCTCTGATTCCATGCGTCTTCTGGCCACGGATCCCTTGCTGATCCCGCAGTGGCCTCGATGTGGCGAGCCTGGGTCACGAATGCATCGACTGCTGATCCCAGCCCAAGGACACTCGACTCCTGTGCACCTCATTCACTCTTGCCTCCCGTATGACATAGCTTCTCAGGAAGTCCGGTTTGCCCTGCAGCATATCAATCAACCCTCCCGGACAGACTTTGTACTATATCGGGACATGGTTCGGTTTGAGGAAGGTACGGCTCTTTGCTCGTTCAACCGGGTGCTGCTGTCGTATCTTCTGATCATGTGCCCGAGCTTCGGCTCGTCAGGGCCTTCTTCATTTCACGGTCAAGGGATCGAGTTGATCAGAGCATTGCCTGAAATCACTCTTATGACCCATGACACTGCGATGATGGAAGGAGATGCAAGCCAGCAGCAGCTGCAGCCTCGGACGCAATCGGCGTGGACCAAACCGAAGAACTGGGATCGATTGGTGGTTCCGCGTAAGATTCAACTAGCTGCCCCTGCTGGCTCGCAACCGCTTCAGGCACCATGGCTCCTCAATGTGTTGCCGGCACGAGCAGTATATCACCTCGATGAGAACAATGTCGGCCCGTCTTTGGTAGTCAGCTTCAATCACAGCGCAACCGGGCTCGACATCGGCCAGGTTAAAGGTGAGGTGGCATGGAAGATCATTCAATAC
>CALGTP010000627.1 GCA_937902105.1 uncultured Actinomycetes bacterium | reverse complement strand
TGCAAACTAGGCCGGGTAGTTTGCAAACTGTGCTCTGTTTTTCTCTACAACGCCATTGCAAGCTGACTTTCCCAAAAAATACAAGTGAAACACGACGCTCACAGTGCCAGGGCCTTGAGGACGCAAGCCATGGACTTGCCCCTGTTGATGTAGAACGCATACTCGTGCAGGTCCAACTCATTGAGCATCAGCCTACCGTTGCGGACTCGGGACATGTGCTTCAGGCGCGAGTTTTCCGATTCGATGTCGTTCGAGTGGAACCCCGTAGTCCGGTTGCGAAACTCGATGCTGTGGTTGACAGGAGGCGCGGATTTGAATCCAAGCTGCTTGGCCGCAGACACAGTGCTTTTCCATGAGTCGAAGATGAGGTTGGAGCCCTTGACGACGTGGTTCTGGATTGTCTTCTTGATCTCGACCAGACCACGAGGCTTGTTGTGAGAAGCCTCAGAGCGCTTCGGCAGAAAGCAAAAGGTGAATTTCTTCTTGCCGTTGCCATGGGTGTAAACATCTTTGCCCTTTCCTACCGTGACAGCGGCCCAAAGCCATTTGCCATTAGCTCGGGCGTCCCTTTTCCCAGCTGGCCGCTTCAGTACAGCGGCTGGTTTTTTCGTGACAGCTGCTGGTCTCTTCATGGCTGCCGGTGGCGGTACAGCGGCTGGTCTCTTCATGGCTGCCGGTGGTGGACTGATGCTGGCATCTGGCTTCCGCCAGATTGTACGACCAGGCAACCTTTTGAGAATTCGCTTCCGCACCGCAGCCCTGCGCCTGGTGGTAGTGCGGACAGCGGCGGCGAACTTGCCGATCCCCTTAGGGGCTGAAGAAGTAAAGCCATCATCTTCGTGGATCCCCACACAGGTCTCATCCATAACGACCCATTCATTTGGACTGCCAATTTTCAAGTAACCCTTCTTGATGTTGGCCTGCTTCAGCTTTTCCTGGTAGATGTGGCGCCAACGACACATTGTCTTGCGAGCAGATGAATCTGACATACCGTGTGCCTTGATCACCTCGGCATGAATGGCGTGAAGGGGGAGAGACTGAAGGCGGAGCAGGCTGATGAAGTTGAGGAAAGCTGGCCAATTGCTCTGGTCAATCTTGGAGAGAATGCCTCCTTTGGGCGCGATGGCTTCATTAAAATGGTGGTTCTTTGCAACCGGACAAGTCCACTCAAAGGTTGCGTGCGCACTGTCCGGGCGGGTTCGTTCCACGAGCATGGCCTTGCGATGGCACACCGGACATTTCTGCAGTACAGTGAGGAGGCCGAACCGCATGAAGATCATGACGGTGCGCAGCAGCGGCGTGTAGGTCGCATGGCTCCCGTCTGGCGCAATTGGGGCGGTCATCACGTGACACACGAACCCAGTTTGCGTGTTGAACCATTCGTCGCACAAGGCATTGCACCACTGCGTAGCCGACATGGAACCAGGCGGCTTCTGGAGAATGCCCAGGCTCCGAGGGAGAAGCCCCATTATGATGCGCTGAGGATTGCTAGGATAGACCTGATCCACGTGCACAGCTTGAGCCCTTTATTTGCAAACATCAAGGGATATTTTGCAAACCAAGGGGTGGTTTGCAAACCAAGGGGTGGTTTGCAAACCAAGGGGT
>CALGTP010000626.1 GCA_937902105.1 uncultured Actinomycetes bacterium | reverse complement strand
AGAATTGATGAAAATGCACTATCTCGCTTTGTTTTCCCATCGTTCATTCTTGGTGTCAGCTTGCTGAGTTATGTAACCGTGAGAGCCCAGAACACTGTGCTTGGTATTTTTGGTGAAGTGAGTGAATTTAATGGCCGTTCAGCGATGTGGCGCTATAGCTGGACGGGATTTCTGGATCGTCCGCTAATTGGTTGGGGATGGTTGTCAGCATGGCGCACTCCACCATTTATGCACCGTGATTTATGGTGGTCATTTGTTGATACTGGGTGGTCACATAGTGGAATCATGGATGTACTCCTAGGCGGAGGCATTATTGGTGGGGGTTTGTTTGTCGGCGCATTGATATGGGGAACTTTTCGTCATATGGATCACGTGACGACTATCCCGGCAAGTCAATGGACTCCAGCAATCATGTTTTTTGTTTTAGGAGCAACAACCCAGGAAAGTTTTATTATTGGAAATCATTTTCTTTGGATGTTACTTGTTGCCGCAGTTTCTGCAAGCGCATATGACAACAAGTTGACTGAGAACGAACTTACGAGCTAGACACTTCGATCATGAAAGACTTCGCATCTTTCGGCTCTGCTAAAAGCATTTCAGTGTTAATTGGACTTACTGGAACATGTGAAATAAGAGGGTGCTTGGGTCGGGTGTCTACTTCACCTTCACCAAAAAGCTCTTCATGTACTTTTTCTCCAGCCCTCAAGCCAACTATTTCAATTTCAACATTTTTTTGAGAATTGCGAACCAAACGCGCTGCGACATCATAAATACTCACTGGCGATCCCATATCGAGCACCAAGACTTCACCACTACTTCCTATTGCACCCGCTTGAATTACTAGTTGCACGGCTTCGGAAATGGTCATGAAATAGCGTGTAACGCCTCGATGGGTGACTGTAACGGGGCCACCTTTTTCAATTTGATCCCTGAAAGACATCAACACGCTTCCTCTCGAACCAAGCACGTTGCCAAATCGAACAGAAATGAACTTTGCCGAACTTGACTGAGTTCCAAAATATGCGGTAATTCGTTCGGCTACTCGTTTTGAATAGCCAAGGATACTGATTGGATTAGCAGCCTTGTCTGTCGAGATATTTACAAAAACTTTTACATCATTGTCCTGTGCAGCCTTCAATAATGTGGCCGTACCCAAAACATTTGTCTTATATGCTTCGCCAGGGTAGCGCTCTAAAAGCGGAAGATGTTTTAGTGCTGCAGCGTGAAATACAACTTCTGGTCGGCGAGTGTCCAAAATATGATTTATAGTGGCTGCATCTCGCAAATCAGCAAGCACTGTTTGCGGAGTATCGAGGAGCGCTCGGCCGTGAATTGAAAGTTGAACTTCGTGTAAAGCGCTCTCGTCCCGATCGAGCATGATCAATTCGGCAGGATTAAAACGAACAAGCTGGCGACACAACTCGCTGCCAATACTTCCACCGGCACCTGTAACGAGAACACGGCGATTGACGAGGTATTCCGAAATCTGTTGCAAATCTGTATGAATTTTGCGACGACCCAACAAATCTTCGTCGGTAAGGTCACGAATGTCACTTGTATCAAGAGGACGCTCAAAAAGATTCTGCACCGAAGGCACAATTTTTATATTCATGCCGAGT
>CALGTP010000624.1 GCA_937902105.1 uncultured Actinomycetes bacterium | reverse complement strand
AATATCCGTTAGGCTGCCCGTACGCGAGCAGGCCTCACATAGTCAGTAAGCCGAATGGCGGAGTCCGAGTGACAGGCGATTATGTGAAAGTCAATGAGACAATTGAAAAACGCGCCCTAAATCTCCCAAACATGGAGGATCAGTTAAGGCGACACCTAGGCGCAAAATACTTTACAGTCGCCGACGCGGCGCAGGGGTATTATCAGCTGGATCTGGACGAAGAGTCCAGGCAGCGTTGTGCCCTTTGGACGCCGCTGGGCAAAGTAGTCCCCACAAGGCTGTGGATGGGCCTGAAGAATTCGGGCACCATTTACCAAGACGCAGTAAACGCTGCCATCAACCAATTACCGGATGAGGTCAGAGAGAAAACTTCCAACTACCTCGACGATTACGTGATATCCGGTGACAGTTTTGAGGAGTACCTGAATAATACTCGGGAATACTTCAAAATGTGCGCTGCCAATGGCATCACTCTTAACCCTGCGAAAACAATCCTGGGATTTCCGAAAGCCAAAATACTTGGCAGAGAGATCACAGGAACTCACATCGTAGTACACCAAGACAACTTGGATGCACTAAAGAATTGCGCAGAACCGACGGACGTTCACCAGTTGAAAAGTTTCTTAGGAATATGCGCGTATGCACAAAAACACGTGCATGACTTCGCAGGAATAGCAAGACCCTTGCATAATTTGACAAAGAAAAGTGTTCCGTGGAATTGGTCTGCGGAAGCCAAACGGGCTTTCGCAAAACTCAGAGATGCATGTCTCGCCAAAATCCAACTACACGTCCCAGACCCTAGCAAGCCTCTGTATCTGTTTACAGACGCGAGCGACATGGGGATGGGAGCACACCTATGTCAACTCAAAAATCCCACGGAGGATGGAGACCTCAAGAAGGTCAAGGATGAAGATAAACTAACAGTCGCGTTTTATTCATCCGCATTTGACCCAGCAATGCAGAGGCGTCCGATATATTATCGAGAAGCCAGAGCAATGATTTGGGGTTTGGAGAAATCCAAAGAGTTCACGGAACGAAGTCCGCAGGAAGTGATTGTGGTGACCGACCACTCACCTCTCCAGTGGATCAAAAACACCAACAAGGGTGTAGTGTCAGCATGGCTGATAGAAAATGTAGCCGAAATCGATTACAGGGTCGTCTACTTGCAGGGTTCAGCGAACACGACGGCGGATGCGCTGAGCAGACCACCACTAGTGTCGCCATCCAAGTTGAACTTGGTTGGAGCGGAAGCGACATGGGACGCCATGTTGAAGATGCTCTCCGGCATGGACATGAAGGCTCCGAAAGTACATGTGTGGGCTGCGCAGCACACGTCAAGTATTCAGAGGAAAATTCAGGCTTGGAGGATACCAAGCAACCCTATAAACGTAAGGGCACCGAGGTCGATGCTAAAGCATACGTCAGACTTCGATCTAATCCTGTCTGCACCGGCAGCAGAAGAAGCACCGATTGTCGCACATCACATTCTCAAAGAGATGCTCGACAAAGAGAGCACAGCTACCTTCGGATGTTTAATACCGACTGACCTAATTTGTTATATTCCCTCCGGAGGGGACCCACATGGCACCGACCAAGTCTTACAAGACAAAATCAGGTACAAGTTGGAAAACGAATGTGTGAAACAATCGCATTCGGCCACAGGCTTTACTTGGCTACTCTTTAATCTAAAAGAGAAAAGGCAAGACAAAGTCTACACAACTGAACTCACAGCAGCGCCTCCTTTGGAATTGTTCCTAGGAGACGTAGTGGAGTCTAAAGAGGACGACGAGTCCGAGGCAAAAGGCAAGTCCGACAACGCCACATTTGGTAACGTACCAATATCTAATTTAAGCGACTGGATCAAGGACCAAGAGTCCGACCGTGAAATTTACACGAAAGCATATCCGAACAATTTCGCAAAGAAAGACGACGGATTAATCCTGATAACATCAGACGATGGAAACAAGGTCTACGTACCAACCTCCAGACGGAAAGCCTTGGTCATGCAGGTGCATCGGGAGATGGCACACGGCATGGTCAAGAGGGTTCGAAAAGTACTGACAAGCAAGTACATTTGGCCCAGAATGATAACTGACATCCTAACATGGATAGCAGAATGTCACGAATGTCCACTGGCTAAAGCCAAAAGGAACATCGCACACAACCTATACTCTCCAACTGATTGGCGCAAACCGCGTACCGCATATGGAATAGATTTCTATGGCATCAAAAAGTCAAGGAGAGGACACGTAGGAGTGCTCACCGTCACAGATCTCTTTACGAGATTCGTGATGTTTATCCCAGTCAAGGACACTACGGCCGAAACGGCAGCGAATCTTTTGATGGAACGCGTAGTATTTGGGAGAGGTGCATTCAAACACCTTGTGTCAGATGGAGCTAAAGCTTTCGTCGGAGACACAGCAACAAAGCTTGCAGCTATGCTAAAAATCAAAAAGGTGGAAACATACCACTACCCTCAAGGAAACTCAACCACTGAGCGAAACCACATACTGCTTGGCGAATTCTTGCGGCTCTTGCCCGAGAACAAGCGCTTAGACTGGGACCTTGAAGTGGGAGCCGCGGCGTATGCAAACAACATGTGCGCAAATTCGTCCACCGGTTTCTCACCGTTCGAATTGGATTGCGGTTATCAACCATCATCCACTGCCGACTTGATGTTCCAGGGCAAACCCCTGCCCGCCTTCGAAACCGAAATGTACACCCGTACGTCGGAAGAACAGAAACACTTTGTGCAGCGAGTCAATGACTTGCACAAAATAGCATTGGAAACCGACAGGTTGTCCAAAGAAATAACTATTCAGAAATTGAATAATCCAAACAGGAAGGCGCAGGAATTCAAGGCAGGCGATAGAATATTATTCTACGTTCCCAAAACCCCACAAAAGGTGGAAGGCGAGTCAACTTGGAAAGCAAAACATTTGACTCACTGGCGACGAGGAACAGTCATCCGGAAAGCATCTACGTCAACATACGAATTGACCGATGCATCCAAGAAGACTTTCTTTAGATCTATTTCATTGATCCAAAAGGATACCTCCGCGACAATGGACGCCGAAATGAAGAATGAT
>CALGTP010000623.1 GCA_937902105.1 uncultured Actinomycetes bacterium | reverse complement strand
GCTTGTAGATATTTGGGGCATGATACTCTTGGGGGTGTTAGGTTTTCGGGAAGGGCAAGTTATCATAATGTTTGTTGGTGTGTTGTGTCATCCTGTGTGTTTTATGCAGCTGTCTTTTTTGCGCCTGATAATATCAAGGCACAGCGTTCTCTCAGTTGGTCGGCCCACGCAAGTGATCAAGGATTCCTTGGAGAAGTGGGTTCACGAGGCTCGTGTTATCTTGTTTTTCTAACGCTTAAGCTCTCATGTTCGAGCTTTTACAATCTCGCACATATCATTTTGAACAGGCGACTAGATATATTGGCAATGCTGTTATACCTTGAAACAGATATAATATATATGGACATGCGTCACATCGCATTCCATAGGTCTGGTTTACTAACTCGGGAGATTTCGGGATAGTTGTTCTCATCACTTTGCAACACATCACTCTTGCAGGTCGGTTTTGCTTTGTTTTTCGGCGATGAGGCTATGACTGCTTGCGAACACGACGATGATGTTGACGAGGAGGAGGAGCAGGTTACACAGGAGCTCTCCACCTCACAAGTCCTGGATGCATTGGAAATCCAGAAGAAGGTTGAGGCTGATCTCAAGCAGTCCGTATCTACGCACGAAGCTTAGTGGCCGGTGATCGCGTGATCCAGTACTGTTGCAATTTGCACGCCTTCAGGATCACTCAGGTTTCCTTTTCAACCTTGTTGCCGTCCCCTGGTTTTCTCCAGTTTTTGTTGTTGCAATCAGTGCCTAGGCATTCAAGTGGCGAGTCGAATCATAAACCGGTCATCGGTGCAACCTCACTGGAGGCCGAGAACGACTCATCGGACGATGAGCCCGCTGAGTGCGCAGAAGAGGATGTTTCAAAGAAGCAGAACCTCAGCTCCTTTGATGTACTTCCACTTTATGTGCTAAGTCTGGATAGCAGCTGAACCAATGGCTGTTGGCCCAGATGTATTCAGTTATCAAGCATACTCAGAAACAAGACTCGTCAAACATGTACTGATATGGCACGCGTATGAAATCGAATGTGTGTGATCCAAAACTACAAAAGATCACAACAGAACACAACAGCATGTAGCCACAGCAAAGTGCAAACATGTGCAAACTCTGTAAGAGTAAGGAAAACGATAAAGCACGGCTTCACGTCGGCGGGTCTTTTGCAAGATGCCGGGCTGACCGACTTTTCAGCCGATGCAAATGACGACGAGAAATCCTGCACGCAAAGGGTCCAGAGCATCATTCCGCACCTGATGCTTGAATTGTTTACAGCAGCCGACAGTCACATGTTGTTATAATTTGTTATAGTTTCATTGGCTTATATTGGCGTTGTTTTTTTCAACATCGACTAGCTGGAAGCCGCAACGGTCGCAAACCCTAGCGCTCAAATGTGACAGCCAAGGATGGGATTCACAAAGGAGGTAGCAGCGAATCAGGGATACCTGAAGCGGCACAGCGTGTTCAAGATGGACCAGGACACCCTGAGGCAGCAGAGGGGGATGAACATCCACAACGTCATCATGGCCGAAGTGGCCAAGGCGACTAGGGGATACTATGGGTACTGAGGTGGTTGGGCAATCGTACATTCGAGTAGTTATAGTTTTTGATAATGTCCAATAGCGTTCAGCAATGGACAGCTCGATTGCTTAGCATTATTTTTCGTTACGCTCCTGCAAGGCAAACGAGTCTATGGCATTGGATTCCATGAACCAGGCAAGGATGACAACATGGACTGCGAGACAGGACCGCGACCTCAAAATCGTGTCTGAGGCAGTTCCTTGCGTCGATGTCATGTCTGCTGTGACGTATTTCAAACCTCCCACTCGCATTTTCAAAGATCAGTCCGATGCCCTCATGAGAGATTACCAGGTGCTGATAGTGCACACGCACTTTACCGCCTCTCCAAGGCTCGCCGTCGTCGAAGCAGTTTTCAGGGGCTCGGTGCCAAAGCAGCTGAATCAGAAGACAACGCGGGAACAGCGACGGACCGTCGGAGTCCCAGAGCCCCTACCAGCAAGGTGCACTTCGAAAATCCACATCGTGTTTCTTGACCGTGACATCCTCGAAGACGAGGATGGTTACGTACGTTACTTTTGTACAAACCGCTCTCCCGTTGCAGAGCTAAATCCGCTGGACGAAGGGGGGCAAGTACGGCTACAGGTGAGTTCAAAGTGCATCAAGGCCAGGCAACAAGGGTTCACCATGGAGCCACGGTGATTGTTATTTATATTTATCTAGGTTGATTTGTCCAGCTGTTCTATATTGCTCTATGCTGTTGTTTGATTTGTCGTGGCTGTCTAGTCCAATGTCGTAATAAGTAAGAATAAGTAAGACATGCAAGATCATGTAAGCATGTGTGTGTGCTTGTTGTTACTCACTGTCCATGCAATGGATCGGCCAAGGAATTTAGATGCAATGGTGATGTCGTCGAGGCGTTGGCAGCCCTTTGCAAAACCGCAGTGCCGCCACCTCTGGTAACTCAACGTAAAAAACACATATGGCCATGATGATACTTTGGGGGTGCGCCAAATCAGCACATTATGGATCATGATATATCATGATG
>CALGTP010000622.1 GCA_937902105.1 uncultured Actinomycetes bacterium | reverse complement strand
TCTACCAGGTCAACTTGCCAACTCTTACAACACCTGCGCAATACTACAACAACTACATGGATTCAACAGTGCACCGACTCGCCGATGCATGGAGTGCTGGCTCTGCCGCACCATGTAGCGACGCATTGAGTGCAGGCTCTGCCGCACCGTGCGGAGCAGTCGGTTCCAACAACAACACAATTCTTGCAACAGTTGGCTTCCCAGGCGCACCTCGAACGTTCGAAATCGAAATGATCAACGACTCAGGTGCTGGCCGTCGCATTGGCTCTACGGAGGCCTTGCAAGCTCAGGGTGTGCCAACTTCCTTCATCAACAAGCTGTGGAAGAACTCGTCCAACCCATTGCACTTCGCTACAGGCGCTGGTGATGTTCATGGTACTCAATCCTGCTACTATGACAGCCCTCTCACTGGCAATGGCGAGTTGTGTCATCTACCTCACAGTCCTCTTGCTTTTCCTCAGGGAGAAGTGGTTGAGAAGGAGCGGAAGCCATACATATGGATTCCTGGTGAGCTTCCATATCATGTAACCTCTGTCGATAACATCAGGATCATCTGCAAGGAACGACACAAGATCCGTGCTTCCAGAGTCGTCGAGAACGTGCCCTTGTTCAAGATGCAAGTTGTCCTTGGCACATCTCCGAAGATTCAGCTTGCTCCTGCCGTTCCAGAAGCAGAAGAGTATGAACCTAGCGATTTGGAGAATCAAGAACCTGAAGTTCCTCTTCCCAAGAGCGCTGCTGATGACATAGAGTCTGCCGCCTTTTGGAATGAAGCTCCAGCTGAACCAGCTCCTCGTTCTCCACGCTTTGATCCTGGTCCCGCTCCTGGTGCTGCCGATCCTAGTCTTTGCCCACCTTGTGATGACAAATACGCAAGTGTGCAGGGTGACGAGGTCATAGACATTCCACTGACATTGCCCCACGAAGACGAAGCCGAGGGTGACTTTCCCACCCGGAGCATGTCAATTTCAGCTCTTCGTGAAGAATTGGCTTCTGCAAAACACCAGGTCGCACACTACCCACATAACCCGTTATGCCACATCTGCATAAAAGCGCACATGAAGTCTAAACGTCATTCCAAACAACCAGGTGACAGATCAGACGATAAGTTGCCGCCTCCCCGCAAACCTGGCGAGCAATTTTCTTGCGACTCCGTCATTGTCTCCAAAGACAAAGACGGTGTAAAATCTGGGATTGATGGTTCCATCACAGCGCAGACGATCCGCGACTCGTACTCTGGTCTGGGCAACGCTAAGGCTCAGAAGCGACGAGTACAGTCAGCCATCTACGCGAGCTTGAAAGAATTTGGCGGTTTAGAATCTTCGCAGAACCCGCGAGTTCTAGTGAAGAGTGACGCGGCAGGCGAAATCACGGGCGCGATAAGAGAACTAGGTTGGTTTAGCGTTCCTTCGCTAGAGAACAGCTGGCCCCACAACACTGTGCACGAGCGTTATATAGGTGTCTCCAAAAGTGCACGCCGAGCTGCCCAAGTGCAATCCGGCTTTGGTACTGACTGCTGGCCGCTATACTCGGAATACGCCCCTACTGCACTAGGCTTATCGCAGACTCCTCCGATCCTAGACCATGAGAGAGGCACTCCCTTAGAAGCCGAGAAGAAGCAGAACTGTTGGACCTGTCATCATCGTGGAGACGATATGGGCATTCCTTTTCAGCCATTCGGCCGCTTGTGCTTCGTTCGTGACAAAGATCAACATCCCATGGGTCCGAACGCCAAACCGGCATTCTTTGTTGGATGGAGGATTGAGTTCGGCGTGAGATATCTTGGAGTGCTCAAGTATTTAGATTATGAGGCAGTGAAACTCAAACGTCGAAACTGGCACGTGCCAATTTGCTGCTACGAGAAGGAGATCTTCTTTCCTGAGGAGCTTACTTTTCCGATGGCCGAGGCCCAAGCGAGAGCCATAAAAGACATGACTGCCACAGAGTTGCCTGCAATCGAGTCTCCCACAAAGGAACTCATCTTCGAGAATCTTGAAGCTATTGCCAGAGAGCCATCTGTTCTTTTCCCTGGACAGAGTTACTCCAAGGTCACTGTCAAACGCTCTCTTGAATTTGGCACCACTCCAGGATGCGCAGCTTGCGATGGGAAGGAAAACAATCACAGTAATCTTCGCCGTGAGCGTTTTACCCGACTTGTGAAGGCTAAGGATGCTATTATGGCAAAGACGAAACCTGTTTCATCCACTACTACCTCTTCAAGTCCTTCGTCAAGCAGCGGTGCAAATGCGGAAGAGAAACCCTTGAGTGCTGGCTCTGCCGCACCTTTGGTTGAGAATGATCTTACTGATATGAACCAGACTTTTTGCAGCGCATCTCAGGCACTTGCAGCAGAGTTGAAATGCAGTCGTTCTGTAGTTCCTACTGGTGACCCTAACCCTATTTCCAATGAAGACCCTGTCAAGAAACAGGGGGTGATGGCTTGCCTGTTCTATTAGGACGTAGGGATAGGAATAAGACTACTCCCCTGTTGAACAGGGAGCCTCATGCTGCATGCTGTGCCATAGATAAGATCAGTAATGATGCACTTGATTTCCAT
>CALGTP010000621.1 GCA_937902105.1 uncultured Actinomycetes bacterium | reverse complement strand
AGGAGCTAGTGAGTTTCTCCATGGGGCTAATCCGCAATTGCATTTCCGTGGCCGAAGAAATAGAGATTTCGACCGTCATGTCTCGCCCGTGCCAGCAGTCCATTCTGTCTCCCGAGTCGCCTCCGTCGGTTTGTTGCCGTAGTTGTTCCGCACAACGCCAGAGCTCCTTCCCACCGATTGCCGTGAGCCAAGCTTCCCATTTCTGGTCCGAAAGTTTCGCACATATTTTATCGGGGTGTCTTTTCTGCTTGAGTTTGGACGCGCGCGTCTCTGAGGGTCTACTGTCTGTTCTCTTACCAAGGAGCCGTTGTATCTCTTTCTCTCCTGGCCGTTCCATGCGATCACGACAGCGAGTCTTAACCTCCTTCAGAGTAGCATTATGTTCCTGTCTGAGAATCTTTTTCAAACATTTCCGACGTTCAGCTATACCCTCTTGCAACGAATCGCTCCACCGTGTCCAGGAGACATCCGGTGACGTTCTCTCCGGAAGGGGTATCGCGCTCACGCCCTCGCTTGCCTTCCAGTTACTGATCTTGCGCATAGAGTGCGTGATTTGCACCTTTGGACCAGCTTGCGGTGCGATTGCAATTTCCCTTTCCAAAATTCTAATCTGCTTGTTTAGCCGTCTGCCAGCTGCTGAGTCATGGGGAGGCCGGCGGTGTGTCGTTCCACCGCGGTAAATTGTGCGCGTAGGTAGCTGTGACACTGCCGCTTGAATCCATGACTTCAGCTCATCGTACGGATCGGCTGAGTTAGGGGGGATGAACGCTCGCCGCGTGGACTCCCTCCACCTATCTTGTGTTTCCTCCCATGCTCGCAAGTCCGGCGTTCGGAGCGTCGTGACGGGGTTCCAATGTTGACATTTGGGGAGAAGAGAGACATTGATGTCTGCTATCAACGTATAGTGGTCTAATCGGCTGTCTCCGTGGTCGACGGTGTGCATGTAGTAACTCTTGACCTCTCTGTGCAGTTGCGTTGGTGGGCTCACTTTAGTCCCGAGCACTAGTATCTCATCTATGCGGCTCCTTTGGAACTTGGCTGGGTTTCGGCGGGTCCACAAACCTTCAGTGATTTGTCCTAACCACCACCGTCCGTAAAAGCGGGGAATATTCACAAAGTCCTCGAATATCCTGTCGGCTCTCCTGCATTGTGAAGCGAGTGCATATCCCTGCCGGTATCCGCCTAGGAGGCTAGCGTTGAAGTCGCCTGCTAGAATATGCTGCATATCTCCCCCCGCGTCAATTCTCGCTGCCAGCATGCCTAAGAGCTCTCGCTGTGATTCTGCCTCCCGAGAAGTGTAGTTGTACACATTGGTCGCTAGAAAGGGCAGCTGGTCTTCCGGTTCGATGCGTACCGTGAGAACGCGTCCCCGGTGTGGTGTGTTAGTGAACACCTCTGGCTGATACTCGGACACCCTGCCACAGCCTTTGTGCACCAGCGTGACCACGCTATAGCAATAGTATCTAGGCGCCCCCTTCTTGAGATGCATCCGTCGCGTCTCCTGCCTATTGCCGCTGCGGATAAAAATATTGTACTGGGGAAAAGCTTGTCGCAGATTGGCAATAGAGTTTGCATCTGTTTCCTTGAGTTTGCAGTCCTGCAGAAAAAGAGCACTTGGTCGTTGAGTCATAGTCATTTTTTGGATGATAGGGATCACATGACGGAGTCCCAATGGGCCCACATTTTGGCTCACGACCCTCGCCGTCCGTGCCGCCGGTATCTTCCAGCGAGACCATTCCCCATGTTCTATCACCTGCATGCGGTTCTCCGGGCAAGAGATAACAGGGACCTCTCCAGGCGATCCTTCAGGAATGGCCGGGCACACATGCGGGGTAGTAGGCCATGAAATTTTCTGCTGCGTCTTCTGTCTCTTTGGCGCTTCAGATGAATCACCCATTTGGTGTTCTAGCCAGTGCATCTCTCCAACTGCTATCCGGTTCAAATGGTACGGCCCCGACACCGTCGTCCTGGCATATTGGTGGGCGCGAACTCGCCATGCCAGAGCTGTCTCACCAGTGGGGCGTTCGTCCCACGATTGTGACCATAACGCCGCCCATGTATATATAGCCGCGTTCTGTGGAGATGAACACGTTTCAAGTGCTGCTATTCGGCAGGCCCAATCCCGAGCATCCGTGCGAGTGTGTTCCACCCATCGCCACATGCATTTGCTCGTGTCACGTGATATCTGTCCCATAGCCGTTTCGAGGTATAGCGTGCGACTTTGCGTGTCAAAGCAGCCTGCAACCCACTGGCTGTCGTATTCAACGTGCAAAAGAAAGCGAATGTATGAGAAGCCATCCAAAAACCTCCATGTGGAGAGGTCCGAACGCCGAAGGCTATCACTGAATTGTCCGGCATTGGACGGAGTAAGGAAAAAGGTGTCCCCAATTGTCCGACCGTGGGCTAGTCCTTGAGCTATCGTAGAGGTCCAATTCCGCTGAGTCGCCAGTTGCGCAGACATCCGTTCCATATCCTCCACGGACAGATAACCTGTTTGCAGAATTCGATGATCTGGTATCGCCGTGCCCTGCAGCGTTGTGTCTACACTGTATGCCCATGTTCTGTTGGCCCCCGTACTATGTCTAACCCGATATTCCGTCTTCTTGGCTATCCTACAGACTTCATGTGTGCATTGCAGCCGCCAACCTCCTTGCATCTTTTCTACGCCTATCTTTGTTGCAAACGTCACTGCCAAGCCGGAACAAGGGCAGACCGTGTCCAGGCATGTACACTGGTCAGTGTTAAAGTGCAGCCCATCAAGTCCGGCGTTATGCACGTCAAGCCGCAGTGCTATGAGGTCATTACTCATGGGCACATAGTCCATTGGCTCCGGAACCCAAAAGGTGACCAGTTGTGTGCGTCGAACCACAGTCTGTAACAGGTGCTCCATCGTATGCGGGCGTTTATCTAGGAACCGCAGAGCCATATCCGGGTGTTCCTCCAGGGCATATTTCCAAGATTCAATAACCCGAAATGCCTGATTCTTATTGTACACATTAACATCCAAAAGGGAACATGGGGAGCCTTGCTTATTGAGAGCTTGTAACTCAGGCATCAGAGAGAGGTCACGCGCAAATTCTCGCATGAGGCGATGGTTACAGCTAAACCCAATACATGGGTATATCACATGGAACGAGTGCTTATATCCCGTGGGGACTTGTCTCGACGCAGTTAGTATGACTACCGTATCCCAGCATGGCGTCGAAATGCTCCATCGACATTCTGCCTGTTGCTGGATTACTTTCAATGCACACTGGAGCTTGTTATCATCGTGTGCCTTAGCTGTATAGTGTTCTAGATCAAAGTACAGACAACAGGGTTGATTTGGGGGAATGAGTTCATAATAATTCCTGTGGACAACCGCAAATGTGTCCATGAAAAACTCCGTGGGATCCGCGAAGTAAGTGTACCTTTTGGAGCCGTGCGGGTTTGTGTCTATCGCCACCTCCATCGATCCCTCTGGGCGATTTTGTTGCATGTCACGTAATCGACAGAAACGCCGCTTCGTATGAATCAGAGTGGAGACTCCGTTTGGTGGCATTCTACATGGATACAATCGTTCTCCGGTCATCGGTTGACTCCCGCGGTCCGTCCCACTCGGTATTACCATGGTCTGTCGTGGAGGGATAGGGCCTTAGCCCCGCATTTCCCAGTACAGCGACAGCAACGACATTGCGCATCCGTGAAATAACTGTCACCATAATACACTAAAATCTCTTCACCTGCGTTCACACGTTTGAGCATTCGTATCCATGCTTGATCTAACGTTCCCTCGTCTGACAACGCTCCTGTGTGGACGATTTCCGCATTGCAATGGTGATTACAGCAGGTAGAGTTAGCTAAGGCACCGAGGTGTTTGGCTGTGTCTACATATTTCCAGCGGAAATATTCCTTCTGTCCTGAGGAGTTTTGAATGAGGAGGCATTCCCGACCCGGCCCTGGCGCTTTCCTCAGCTGACCAAATGTCGCTACATATTCCCCTGAGTGGATGGTTCTCCGGGCAAAGATCCCTCGATGTCTGCCTGATAGCCATGCAATACTCTTGGCGCAGACGGCATCAGGGTCGAAACCATTTCGGCATCCAGGAACATCACACAAAAAGCACGGTTCACTCACGCCTACTCGAAGGGAGTGCTCTTGCTGCTGGGGGACACGACCATATAGGTAAATGTAGCTTTTTCGATGCAGTTCTGACACTAGTCGTTCCGTCACTACCCTGATCCTGTGATCATCTATGGTGTATGACTCATTCTCGCTGCCGGACACATGAGCAATATAATGATGCTTACGATCCAGCCACTCGACTGAACCAATCAGGGTCAGCACTTCCCCAGTGCGTCGATTGTACAATCGCCGTTGAGATGTGACCGGACATACACCTTTATCTGTTCGCTGCAGCATCAGCCATTGATACTGGCCACCTTCGGTGCGAGTTCTGACCATAGTCGAAATTAACTGTCTTTGCTTACATTGGGCCGGCCCTACAGAGCACGAGCAACTAGCGACGACCTTCTCCTGTTGTGGGTCCAGTATCATCCTTGTGAGGTCGGGACGCCTGACTGCGGGAATAGGTAGGCACAACATCCTGGTCTTATGTTCATGGTATCTCGTATCATTACACTCTGGGCAGGAGAGTCGTCTTATGGATCGCTGTTCGAACAATAACTGGACCTTCTCCTGAAACTCCGAGCCTTCCAGTGTGCCAAGCCGGTCCAGCAGTTTGAGCAAGAATTCAGAGGGGTCGCCAGACACTCCCTTGGCGGTACCTAAGGTGATGGAACGGAGCCCGTGCTGCCCAGCACACTCTATCCAGGAGATCAGCACCGGGTCATACTCATTAAGATTGCGAGAGCTCAAGGCATGTAATATCTGATGTAGACCCTTGCCTAATGTCGTTGCCGCACCGGAAAGAAGCACAATAAACTCTGGGATGCGCACTAAAAGCTGGAGGATTGCGGAGATAAAACAGATGTTGCCCCCAACCGCCTCAAAGTTGTGAATGCCATGCGGGATTGCAGCAGTTGGCGTCGAATATAGCGTGCGCGTCGGCGACCGTAGAGGATGTTGTCGAGGACGAACTATAGCCATTATCAGCGTGAAGGTCTTGAAAATTAGGTCGTGTTCCAGCTCCTTCCTTGGTTGGCCGTGGGTCGCGGCGGAGGACAGCAACTTTTTCCTAGTCTCAATATAGTCGGACGCCGCTGTGCTGGCTGCTTTGCTCCAGCGTTTCCACCATAGCCACGCACCACACTTGGCACAAAACTTGTGTGGAGTGGAACAATTCCGTTGCGGCATGCGGAGAGTTTCCGGTGTAATGTGACAATTGAGGACAAAGGAAGATCTCCAACAGCATCTGCATACCTCCTCTTGCGTAAAGTTGTCGCATGCAGCACAGCGCACTTTTCCTAACAATCTTTGGGGTGATGGGGTGGTTTGTTGCTCGTCGGGAAATCCAGTTCCGATTCCCAGGGCATAGTGCCATCGCTCATAGCGAGTAGATATTGCAGTCGGCGGGACTCTGCACGCGAGTGGGTGACACATACGAAGTTGCTCCAGGGAGAGAAAGTAATGGCTGCCATCGTCCCACAGCACCCTAGCCCGTTCCTCAAGAGTCTCTAACATCATTCCAAAGCCGTTGGCGCCTGGAATTGTGCATTCGACCAAAAAACCGCCCGCCCATGCTGGTGGCACTGGATATAGCGGTCACATGCCTTTGGCAACTTGATGAGCACTCGGGGCGGCTTCCCATTGCTGTTGCTCGAGACATATCTGCTT
>CALGTP010000620.1 GCA_937902105.1 uncultured Actinomycetes bacterium | reverse complement strand
TTTGGCGGAAGAGGTGGGATTTGAACCCACGGACGCTTGCACGTCGCACGCTTTCGAGGCGTGTCCCTTAGGCCACTCGGGCACCCTTCCGATATCCGAGGTTATCGGCGTGAGGCGAAGAACTGTTCCAGCAAAGTCGTTGACTCGGCGGCTAAAACTCCATGGGTGACCGGAAAATTGTGGTTCAGACGAGGATCAGCCGACACGTTATACAAACTCGCAGTGGCCCCACCCTTGAGATCGGCTGCTCCGTACACCAGCGAACCAATCCGCGCATTCAGTAAAGCTCCCGCACACATCACGCACGGTTCGAGAGTCACAACCAAGGTGCAATCCTGCAAACGCCAACGACCCAGATGTTTAGCGGCATCTTGTAAAGCCAATACCTCGGCGTGAGCCGTGGGATCCTGATAGTTCTCGCGTTCGTTATGTCGGGCGGCAATGATTTTTCCCTCATGCAGCACAACCGCGCCGACTGGAACATCGTCATGATTCAAAGCGTCGCGGGCTTGCTCAAGTGCGGCCTGCATGGCAACTTCATGTATGTCGTGATCTGACATGGCGGAAGGGGTGGGATTCGAACCCACGGAGGCTTGCACCTCACACGCTTTCCAAGCGTGCCGATTCGGCCGCTCTCGCACCCTTCCAGGGTGTGCATCACACGTTCCTGCCGGATGTGGTGACGGCCAGGCGATCTGCGGCACACGAGCCAATCCGCTGAAGGCTGCTACCTTCCGGTCCTGACCTGATTCACGGGAACCCGTTGCACAGGACCCGACCGTCACCACGCCCGGCAGGTGCCGAGTGAAGCGAAGTCAGACTACCTGCCTCGGGCCCGAGCGAGACCAGTCGCCTTTTCCGCTAGTCGGGGAACGCCCAAGTCAGCGCAGAAATGGACAAAA
The DNA here is from genome assembly GCA_937902105.1 of uncultured Actinomycetes bacterium. Lineage (GTDB taxonomy): Bacteria > Actinomycetota > Acidimicrobiia > Acidimicrobiales > Ilumatobacteraceae > Casp-actino8. Next base: position 1,099 of record CALGTP010000620.1, on the reverse strand, counting down.
TCATCTGTCGGACCGTTCCAATGCCAATCATCTACTTTGCCGACTGGAACATCATTAATCGTGGTCGCAATGCGGCGAAACAAAAAGGCTAGATCACGGTTTTCACTCAGGGCCGCAGCCAATTTGACAGCACCTCGAAGTCCAGGCACATCCCACTGACCGGCCGCGTCGGGAATGTTTTCAATATGTCCGTAGCGCGCCAAAACCGCCGAGGCTGACTTTGCTCCCCAGCCCGCAAGTCCTGGAAAACCATCGGCGGTATCGCCCACTAGCCCAAGATAATCAGCAATGCCCGAGGGTGGAACCCCGAACTTTTCCAACACGGCTGCTTCGTCCACCAAGCCATTTTCACCTTTGCCCATCTTGCGCCGATCAATCTGCACCACACGCGTGCCTTTGACACATTGACCAAGGTCTTTGTCGGGACTCAAGATCTGCACCTGTGTGACGCGTGGATCTGCATCAGCAAGAGCGGCAGCCGAAGCCAACGCATCATCGGCTTCATATTCAATCATCGGCCACACAGTCACACCCATAGCTCGTAACGCCTCTTCCATAATCGGAATCTGCCCGAGAATTTCTGGTTCCATGCCCTCGCTTGTTTTGTAACCATCCCACAAGTCGTTACGGAAACTTTCAATCACATGATCTGAAGCCACAGCAATGTAAGTCGCTCCTTCAGTCAATAACTGCAGTGTCGAATTGAGTACTCCGATCGTCGCTGCATTCGGGGCTGGAGTGGATGATCGAACTGCTTGACCATAATGCTGGCGATACAACTCATAGGTACCGTCGACTAAATGAACGATCATAAAAGCCAGCCTAGAGGACGCGTCACACGAGATTGTTAAGAAGGCCGCACCATCTCAATCAGTACTTGCCCGTGCAAAATTGTGGCCAAGGTACCGAGGGCGAGGAACGGTCCAAAGGCAATCGCAGTGCGCCGATTCGCTGTGCCGAAAATCATCAACACGGTGCTCACCAATGCAGCGAGGATAAACCCGTACAGCAAGCCGACGAGAGCTAACCCAGGGTTCAGCCAACCTAAGTACATGCCGAGCAACGGACTCATTCGTACATCGCCATCACCGAGCCCTCC
>CALGTP010000619.1 GCA_937902105.1 uncultured Actinomycetes bacterium | reverse complement strand
TTGTTGCCTGGCCAAAATCGATTGACGTGCCCTTGTCAAGCCCAAAACGCCAAAAACTCGTCGGAGAAGGGCCGCGCGCGCTCGACGCGCGGCGCCGGCGGACGCCAGACCCTACCGACACCTTGGACCATCGGAGCAGCCCTCGCGCAGGCCCCCGACCGCTCCCATCGTCGGCCTGGAGCCGTGTTGCATTGCCGTACTGTAGACTTCCTGAAAAAGGCACGATGTTGAAGCCCTGGGGCGCCGCGATGATCAAGAACAAGAAGATGGCGGGATGATGCCCCCCGACTCGGGCCTATCCAGTGGTGCAGGTTGCGCCGAGATCTGCCCTCCCGATCGCTCGCGCCAGCGATGGGCACGAAAGGAGGTGGAAAGGCACGTCATTTTGAATTTGACTTGACTTGACTTCCGCGAACTTTCAGTTTCTAGTTCCGTACATTACTGTAGGCGTAAGTCCGCGTGCTGGAATCCTTGGGAATCCTGTGCCACGTACTTTTTTGGCGGCGGTACCGTACGGGCTCCCTCGGGGCGAGAACGAGTCCGTCGCTGCAGGAGGCGACCGCGGTGTGGCGCCGAGGGTATCTCTTTGACAAGTTTCGGTTCAACGACCCTCTCGCTGCCTCGCCTCATGTGTGCGCCGTCTGTAAACGAGGAGGGCATGCACGTGCACCAGCAGCCAGTCGCCGCCACGCTCGCTCCAGCCGCGGGCTCGCCGCCTACTTCAGCTCGCTATTGCCCCTCTCACCGCCCCGACATTGATGGCCTGCGCACGCTCGCAGTGCTGTGCGTGGTGTTGTTCCACCTCGATGAGGTGGCGGGTGTTTCCATTCTCTGCCCGGGAGGCTTCGCTGGCGTTGACGTCTTTTTTGTCATCAGCGGCTACGTGGTCGCAGGCTCGCTGTTGCGGCGAAAGTGCGACGGTACTGTCGGCAAGTACTTGGCGATGTTTTACACCCGACGCATGCAGCGGCTGACGCCAGCGCTCGCGCTGGTCGTTTCCGTTACCGCCTTGCTTATGGCCGTGCTCTATCCAGAAGACGATCCAGACGACTTTCCATCAGCAATGCTGGGCGAGTTTTATGCAAGCGGCGCCATCGGGCTGGTCGGCGGTGCGAACATCTACTATGCATACGGCATCACCACGAAGATCACACCATCGCCCACGGCCACGCAACCATCTTCGCTGCCGCTCGACCAAGGCGCCGTCAACCAAGGCGCCGTCAACCAAAACGTCGCCAACTACTTCGGGCGTGCATTGGACTCCAATCCAGAGACGCCAACTACTTTCGGATTCACTAGTGGGTGTGGTAGTGCGCACGGCTTGACAGGTTGGAGGCACGACCTGAGCCGCAACCCCTTCCTTCACTTTTGGTCTCTGGCGGTCGAGGAGCAGTTCTACTTTGTATTCCCGTTACTGATGGTCCTTGCCTATGGCCGGATAGTTTGCTCCGGTGCACCTGAGTGGCGAGTACTGCGCATTGTCGGACCGCCAGAGTGGCGGCCGTTTATTCTGTTCAGCCTCACCCTCGGCCCAACGTTTGCCATCTGCTGGTGGGCGACGCGCGCGGAGCCGAATTACGCCTTTTACATGATGCCCTCACGCCTGTGGCAGCTCGCTATCGGAGCTGTACTCCTCCACTGCCAGACCATTGGCATGCCAGAGCTCTTCGCACAGCTCCTGCACCGCCATCTCGTCGTTGCGCTCCTTGACGCGATCAGCATCGTGCTCCTCGTCGTTGCCTTTGCGGCTTCAAACCCATCGGATGGCAACTTCCCACTGCCATGGTCTCTCACCGCCATAATTGGTACCCTTGCCTTCCTCGCCGCCGGGTCCGCGCCCTCGCACGGACCCAGCCAAGCACCTGTAGCCAGGGCGTCAGCGACCAGTGAGCCAGTCATCGATACCAAGACCAAGGTAGTGATTGAGATTATGCCCACGACTGTCGAGATCGTGGACAAGACTGGAGAAAATGAGGGGAGACAATTGTCTCCGAAGCTCAGCGAATGTCAGAAAGTTTCGACCAAGGCACAGCAATACAGCTTCCGACTGCCTTGGCCTCCGACGTACCGAGGGCCACTCGGCAACAAACTGTTGGCAACCCCACCTCTCCCCTACCTCGGCCGCCTATCTTATCCAATCTACCTTTGGCACTGGCCCATGATCGTCCTCTTCAAATGGCATTTCAGCATTGATCGGCCAGAGATTAAGGTGGATGTTGCCTTCTGATTGGCACCGGATTGCCCATGATTGTCCTATTCCAATGGCATATCAGCATGATCGGCCAGAACTGCAGGTGGCTGTCGCCTCGTATGTGGCCATGTGCTCTGCCTCGGTTAGTGCCTCTGCAGCTGACCTTAGCTCCCACTGCTCGTGTGTTCCTGTGCTCTGTGCGCTTGTAGTTTGCCCTCTTCTCGCTCTCCCTCGTCCTTGCTGCGCTCACACATCATCTTGTTGAGAAGCCGGTACAGCAAGGAACGCGGAAATGGCAGCCGCGCTGGATCGCGCTGACCGGGCTCTCAACGATTGCGCTCGTCGCAGTGATGCTCGGTCTCCTCAGTTTGCTCCATAGACCACCACATCATGAGCCACCAGGCCGGGCCTGTAACGCCTCTGTGCCAGATCAAAATGGAGTCAGCTGGACCTGTAACGCCTCACGCGCGGTGCGCGACTCCGTCTTCCCCTCTCGTGCGTGTCGCTGCCTTGCGTGCTACCGA
>CALGTP010000618.1 GCA_937902105.1 uncultured Actinomycetes bacterium | reverse complement strand
GGAGCAGCTGGCAAAACTGTTTGGCGTAGACAGGGCTGGCTTAGCTGAGAGAGCAGAGCGAATTGCCCGGGAGCAGGCGGGCGAAAAGGACGCCGCGGCCAGGGAGAAGCTGGTTGCGAGGTATGCCCCGGGCGTGGAGGATGCAGTGGCGCAGTGCGACAGAGTCCTGGAGCAGATGTTACAGGCGCGCGACAAGGAAAAAACATGTCGGGAGATGCTTGTAGCGTGTGGGTTGAGCCAAGAGGTTGGAGGGCGAGATTTAGACAATCAGAGCATGATGGAGCAGCTGGCAAAACTGTTTGGCATAGACAGGGCTGGCTTAGCTGAGAGAGCAGGGCTAATTGCCCAGGAGCAGGCGGCCGAAAAGGACGCTGCGGCCAGGGAGAAGCTTCTAGAGGGCACAGACGGCTCGCCTGAGGCAGAGGAAGCGCAGAAGCGCGCAATAGTGTGTTTGAGTCAAGAGGAAATGCGGGATCTGTTGCGCCGGTTAGGTGAAGTGCAAGAAAAGCGGGCTGAACTTCTAGATGGGAGGAAGCTGCGCGTCCTGCGTTTTCTCGGGGTAGACGAGGCCGAGATGCTGCGATTGAAGACAGAGGTAGCGGCGGAAAAGAGGGAAGCTGCGGTGCAGCGTGTGCTGGAGCTTGCGCGTGCGTTCTGGGACCGAGAAGGCCGCCCGCCTTCGAGAAGTGCCGACAGCGAGGCAGAGCGGATGCTCGCGAGGATGATTCCGTACTGGTTGCGTGCCCTGCACGACGAGGACCAGCGGAAAGGTGAACTCGAGCGCTTGGCTTCGCGTGTGCAGCACCAGATCGAGCAGACGGCCCAGTTCGAGCGCGAGCACGGTCGAGTGCCTCGGCCGCAGAGTGCGATGTGTCGGCCCCTGACGCCGGAGCAAGCCATCGAGCATGGTTTGTACTGGACGCATGCTAACTGGCGCAAGGCCATTCTTGCGGGAAAGTGGGCACAGGCCTTGTTGGAACTCTTTCAGAGGGAGTGCCCGCTGACGTGGCAAGCGGTTGGCCAGAAAGAGGCGGCAGCGCACAGGGCACGCAGCATGGAAGACGAGGTGATCGGACGTGCGCCCCTGGCAGGAGACAACGAGGACGAGGAGGCAAGGCGATTGCAGGTAGCCGAGGATGCGGACTTCGGCGGTGCGATGGAAGATGCCCAGGATGCGCCGTCGGCAGCCAGCGACGGCGTGGGCTTGTGTGCACAGGAGGGAGATTGCGAGGCAGTGGAGCGGTTGCTGGGAGCGGATGGGCTCGTGGCCATGGTGGAGGCAGCGTTGGAATTCTGTGAACGTGCGTCTATGAATGGATGGTGGGTGACGGAAGCGTTGTTTGTGGCGGCCTGGTCGCACCCACAGGTGGCTTGGCGGTTGCTGCGTCTGAAGGATGTGCGCGCGCGAGAGCTGCTGCAGCGGCGTTGCCGGCGGTTGCTGCGCTCGTTTTTGCCGAGCAACGGGGTCGAGCAGGCTGCTTTTGCTCGGAGTTTCTATCGAGAGTTCGTGACGGAGGAAGACTGGAACGTGGTAAGGAAGATGAGCGGGATGTATGATTTTCTCTGCATGAGCCAGGAAGACCTTGCGCGTGTGGCGCACAACGCACGGGAGTCGGCGCCTCGACGTTTCAGAGCGGTCTTCCTGATTCGGGGCAGCTTTCCCATTTTCGCGGAAGCTTATTCCAGGCAGCTGCGAAGGCATGGACAGACGTGGCAGGAATATTGGGGTGAGTTGCAGACTGGTGCAGAGAGAAGGGGCGTGCGAAAGACGCGTCGGGTATGCTGTCGTTCAGAGGTGGATGTGCGTCTGGAGCTTCGTGCTGATGGACAGCTTGAGCCATGTCGGCCGCTGCTTTTCCCGGTCTTCTCTGGCACTGGCTGCTTGTTGCCAGGGAACGAAGCGGCCCGACGTGGGGGGCACGAGCTGGTGGAGATGGCGGCGGCAGGAGACGCCTGGCGAAAGCGAGCCTGCCACGGCAGCGAATTGGTGGCGTTGCCCTCGGATTACTTGTGTGGCGCATGCCTGGTTGCTTTTCGGGCTTCTGATCTCTCTTCGTCGGCGCAGGAGGGGGAGGTTACTGTTTCTTGGACGGACTGGAGAGAGCGGTTGCACATGCGAAAGGCGTGCAAGTTGCAGGATGTGCAGCAGGAGCAGCAGGCTTTGAAAAAGAGGGACGACCTGCTGGAGCTGGCGGGTTTGGAAATGGGAGACGACGTCCGGAGGAAAGCGGCGCAGGGAGCTTCGCCCGGCGAGCTCAAGGGCGAAATCGCAGGGAGGAGCAAGGCACGGACGCGGCGACGGGACCAGTTCGTTGCCGGGCTCTCGTCTGAGTTGCTGTCGTTCGAGCGTTGTGCCGCGGTCTTGAAGCAAGATGCACGACGCGGATTGGAAGCAGGCTATTTTCACAGGCAGCCGTGCGTCGGGGAGAGAGAGGCCTATGCGCGGCGCTTCGGTTTCCACCGCAGTGACGGGGGAGAGGTGTTCTGCGAGGCCCTTCCGCAGAGGCAGAGCCCGAAGAAGTGGACTGATTATACTGGGGAGCACGGGCTGTGCAAGGAATTGCTGTGGGGCTGGAGGTCCTGGGCGCGCGCTTGCGGCGGTGTCCGGAAACTCGCAGCAGACGAGCTGGCGGCGCTCTGGAAGGAGGAGGGGGGCCGAGACGTGTCGTATCGGCGTGTAACGCTAGAGGACGGCTCCACGCGCTGTGCGCTGGAGTTGCTGCCCGCAGGGCATTTCCCGACGGTGGATCAGTGGCGCGAAGTTGTGGCTGGGCTGAACTCGGCGCAGATTCTTGCCGTGGCCGATGCGGCGCAAGCCGAGCAGGAGCATTGGGGCATCAAGTGGCAGCGAGACCATTATGTAGTGACGTCGCAGGTCGCGTTGGAACAAGCTGGGACGAACGGTCGCTTGAAGAGCGCTGAGCTGGAGATACTTCGGCGATGCCGGCAGCACGCGCAGCGGCATGAGGGCGTGTGGCCTGGTTTGATCATGAATGGCCGAGGCGCCAACGACCGCTTTGACCACGTGCGACAGGCGGAGCAGACGCTGGCCAGAGAGGCGCATGCCGTCGCGAAGAAGCTGGCGGGGGATCGCGTGGCGCAGTGGAGAGATAGAACTCCCCGGCAGTGGCGTTCTCTAGCTGAGCTTGTCCAAGCAGAGGTCCACGAGGAGCAGCTGCCCCGCGGCGGTGTGCATCGAGAGGTGGCGGAACCTTTCGGCGAGTTCGTCGTGCAAGTTGAAGAGGTGGACGTCGTGGAGATGGAATTGCCTGCGGCGGCGGAGCAGGAGGATGAGGACGCACGGGTGTTGACGAAGGTGGCCGAAAGCATGTGCGAGCTGGCGGAAGTGTGCTCTCCGGCAGAGAGGGCTGCGCTGGGACGCTGGCGCGACGAAGAGTGGAGCGACCTCGATCGGCAGCAAGGCCTGGCCATGCCGCGTGAGGTCGAGGGGCTCGACGAAGTGATGGAAGCAGAAGATGCCGTTTCCGACCCCGGGCTTGCGGGAGCTGGACCGCGTGCGCGGGAGGTGGACGACGATCTTGACGAGCCGGAGTTGCGCGAGGAGCAGGAGAAAGAGGAAGAGGTCCGACTTGTACGGGTCTTGCGGGAAACGATGGAGTTGCTGCTTGAAGCTTCCGCAGACGGTGTGGCAGTATTGGACGAAGTCCGTCCGGCGGACCTGCACGAGGAGGTCCTCCGGAAGATGTGCTGGCCCAAAACGCGCGTGAAACTGCAGCGCATTGACGCTCGGCTCAGGCGCGAAGTGTCGTTGCGCGGTGGGCATCACGTCTCTTTCGACGCGGGCGATAGGCGCCTGGGCAACGAGGACCTCAGGGCTTTGGTGCGAACAGTGCTGAGGCACTCCGATCTGCGAGGACGCTTCACCGTAGCCCACTGCAAGTTTGAAGTTGCCGAGCAGTTGAGCCTTTCGGTTGAAGACTTCGATGCTGGTCTTTCTGGCCGAGGCTTCGGCGGCTTGGTGCTACAGGAGTGGACGGCTTTGTGGGAGACAGCGTGGGAGAGGTTCTTGTGGCAAGCTTGCGAGGTGAAAGAGGAGTGTTGTCGCGCACGGGCTCGGACGCATCGCGCGACTCGGAAGGAAGTGTTGGTCCAGTGTACCAAGGCCGTGCGCGAAGGTGTGCGCTACTGCCAGGCGCATTCTCGGGCTCGCTTGTACGGGGACTGGGATCCCGAGGACGCTTGGGGCGGGGATTTTGAGGAGAAGTATCGCAGCAAGGTGAAGGAGGAAGCCAAGAGGCGCGCGGTCGACGCCCGGTGGGCTTGGGACGATGCGTCCGGCTTCAACGTTCCTCGGCTTGCGCGGGTTAGAGGGCGAGGTGGCGCAGGTGGCAAGGCCACTGTGTACGAGCGCTTTCCGCAGCCTCGCTTTGTGGAGTTCGTGCCAGGCCGTCCCAGGACTTTTGCGCAGGTTCCGCACGCCTTGCCGCCGTATCCTTGCTGTCTCTGCGAAGACGCGGATTTCTGCAACAAAGATGCATTGCTTGCCCACATTGCGCAGGAGCATGACAGTCTGGCGGAATTCCGCAAGCGCGTCATTTACGAGGGCAGCCGGCGGCGGCCTGTGACCCCGCAGGTCTGGAGACTCGCCGTGGGGCATTTCGTCGAAGAGCTCGTCACCGGGAGCCCGGAGTGGCCGGAGTGTGTTGTGGAAGCAGGCAGCGAGCAAGCAGAAGCCCGCAAGGCGACGCTTGCTTCCGTGTTGCAGAGCTGGGCACCTCTGGCGGACGAGCTCGGTGGTCTCAAGAGGGTGTTGTTGCGAATGGAGCAGGTGCGCTCCAGCGCACACCCGACGGAAGGAGCCGCGCCGGTGGAGTCCGGGGATCACGAAGCAGTGCAGCTGCGGCTTCTTGCGGAGCTCACCGCCGGCGACGGGCGCATGGCCTGGGCTGTGGAGCAAGCGAAGAAGACGGGCCCGGCGGCTGCAGCTCAAAAAGCCCTGTGCGCTTTGTTCTTGGCACGGCCTTTGGATTTTGAGGAGAGCAGCGAGGAAGCCTTGCTGAAGTGGTTGCAGGACCGCACCGGCAGAGAATTGGTGCTGCAGAATTGGATGCCACTGGCGGAGCAGCCCGGGCAATTCAAGCGAGGGTTGAACGAAATGCTGGACGTGTGGCAGAGGATGCGGCCGACGGACGGCAGTCTGGCGCAGAAGACCGAGCAGGAACGCAGGGCCATGCTGCTTGCCGCTGTCGCGGCGGAGGACGCCAGAGTGGCTCGTGTGGTGGAGCAGGACAAGGGGTCCGTGAGAGCGTTGGCAACGCAGAAAGCGATTTGCACGCTGGTTCTCAGTGAGCCGCTGCGCGTGCGCGGCGAAACGGACGTGACGCTTCTGGAGCGTCTTTCGGTGTTGGTGCAGGAAGCGGTGGAGCGGGAGGGCATAGGCACGGAGGATGATTCGGCATTTTGGACAGGGCGGGACGGGGAGGAATCCTGGTGGAAGATATCCGAGGCCGTGCTGCGTCGAGGCATGGCGCTTCGCCACTTGTTACGACCGGTGACTGAAGCCGGCGGGCTCGTGGAGTTTTTCCAGCGCGTGTGCCAGGACTTGCGGCGCAGCGGAGAGGAGCTCGTCGGCGTGAGCCCTGCTCGTGCTACCAAGCTGCTCGTGGACGGCGCCCCTCCCGTCGACGCAGCTTACTACCGGAGGTGGTTTCGAGACACGGTCGTGAAGCACTCGGAGCGGTGCGTGGTGCAAGGCGTGGTGGCGGCGGCGTTGGAGCTTTGCCAGGTCGACGAGGGTATGCTTGACGAGGCGATGCTGCTTGATAAGATAGGCGATCTCGGAGGCGCGCCCGCACGGGAGATACCGTCGGAGGAAGAGATGTGGGAGTGGGCGGCTGCGGGCTCCGCGGACTTCGTCGACAAGGCGGTGCGTGTGTTGCCCACTGCGCTGGGTGACCCTGGCTCTGAGCGCCGGGCACGGATCAGGCACAAGAAGGCTTGCTGCGTGTGTGCGCGCTCCAAGTGGGCGGACGAACTGGAGGATCGGTATTTCTTTGCCGTGCCGGAGCACGTTTTGGACGAGGAGGCCATCATAGGCGATGCGGACATACCCGTCGACGCCGGACACCCTCTCGCCGCTGTGGGGCTTCACGGAAAGGTCAAGACCGAGGCACGCCGGACTGTGGCCCAGAAGCTGCTCTGTCCTGAGGAGTACTATCAGCGTTGGCGCTTTCCTCTCTCTGGTGGACGTGGCGAGGGAGGCATCCCTTTGGCCGAGCTGAAGGCGTCGGCCGTCAGGGACCCTGTCACGGGGGAGTTGTGGCTTCTGCATCGCCGGGCTTTCGGGTTTTTGCCGGACGGCGAGACCGTCGACGTGTCGCAGAGGGTGCCAGTGTGCGCCGATTGTTGCAATGCGCTGACGAAGAGGCGACCCCTGATGCCCAAGTACGCCTTGGCCAACGACCTGTGGATGGGGCGCTTGCCTCCGGCCTTGCGCGATCTCAGCGAGGGTGCGTGGTTGCTGCTCCCTTTGGCGCGCAGCATGATCCGGAGGTACAATTGCTACTCCGAGGGATCGCGGTGGAGGCCGAAGGACCAGTTGATCAAAGCTTTCATCGGGAACGTGTGTGCTTTCCCGCAGGCCGACGGCGGCGGTGTGGTGACGCGCTTGCCGCCCAGCGCTTCGCAGTTGTCGGAGATGCTGCTCTTGGTGTTTACAGGGGTGGAAGACGATGTCGACAAGGGCTTTCAGAAGGAACTGCAGGTTCCTTTGGAGAAGTTCCAGCGTGCGTATCGGTACCTTCGCCGGGTGAATGCGTTGTACGCCACAACGACGTGGGACGAAGAAGCGGCTCGCCAGAATTTGTCCACAGAAGGACAGCCGCTCGGTCTGCCGGCGGCGTTGGCGGGCTGTCTTCGGCGTCAAGTCCCCGCGGCGGAAGAGGATCCGGCGGCGGTGCGACAAGAGGGACCCGCAGATGCGGTAGAGTCTGGAGCCGACGCTGCAGAGGCGGCGCCGGTGGATGCGGCTCGGGCGGAGGAAGTCCGACGGTTGCTGGACTTGGGTCAGGAGCAGTTTCAGGCGGAGGTTGTTGAAATCCTGCAAGCCTTGCAGGCTTGGCTGGCGGAGCACGAGGACGAGATGCCGCGGGCTCAGGACGCGGACGAGGAGGCTGAGGTGGACATGAGCGTCCAGGAGTTTCGCTTGACAATCCACAGACAGTACGAGGATGCGATTAAGAAGGGGCTGAAAACCGTAGAGGCTCGAGTGATCAACGACGTGACAGACGCAGTGGGGGTCGGCGACGTGTTAATTTTGGGTAGCACTCGGTGCCTTGTGCAGGATGTGCGCACGTACAAAGATCACGTGTGTAACGTGCAGGCGATGCTCAGTGATTGCGGCGTTGAAGCGGCTTTACCGGATCGGGGCCACGAGTCGCCAGAGAAGGCAGCTCGCGTGTATTACGCGCTGCCAGGTTACCAGGACAGTGCTGCGGCCAGTGGCATTGTGGCGTTTCGTATCAAGGCGCTGGGGCGCAGGTCAGGAGGTGTTGACTACAAGGAAGCCGCGCTGGCACGCCGGTTGCAGGCGTTGACCGACGCCTTGGACGGTCGGGCTGATGCGTGCAGCGAGGAGTTGCTGGCTGTTGCCCGCAGGCTCCTTCTGACGCCCGAGGGAGAGCGGGAAGAGAACGAGTGGGTTGCTTGTGTGGCGGATGATGACAGCAAGGCAGACGTGCACCGGCAGTTTGATCGCATCCACAGCCAGTTTTCGAGGATGCTGGACCGGTATAAGAAAAATCGCTCGCACGAGGAAGCGTTTCGAGAGCAGAAGGCGGAACGGGGTGAGGCGTCGGCGTACGTTTGTGAGGGAGGCCGGCAGGCGGAGGCCGACTTGCAGAAGGATCTGTACAAGGCTTGTCAAAGTCTAGATGCGGACCGGGTGCAGGCCGACGTGGATGCGGCTGTTGTGCGCGGCGCCCAGGAGGCAGGGGCGCCTTACACGCAGCATCCGAGAGCCAAGAAGCGCGCGTGCGTCAGCCAAACGTCTGGGGGACGGAAGTGCGTGGTCATCCCAGAAGCGGGGAAGCCCCTCAGCATGTTTGACGCGAGCTACTGGAGCAGCGTGAATCCACGGAGTTTTCCATACGGCGACGGAGTTTTCGGACTCGACCGGGCTGCGAAGCTGACGTACGAGGAGTGGGTGCGCTGGCTGCTGGAGAGGGAGGAGTTGGAGTACGAGAGCCCGGAACTGCCGTGGGATGTGTTGCCCGCTAGCGCGCCTACTTGTACGTTCGAGGCTGCTGTCCTCAAAGATCAAGGCAACGTGGCGTTTCGAGCGGGCCGCTTTGCCGAGGCTTTGGCGCTGTACGAGCGCGCAGCAGCCATGGACCCGGAGAGTGCTTTGCTGTGGTCCAACAAATCTGCCGCGTTGGTGGCCGGCGGCGAAGCTGTAAACCATGCTGATGGGCTATTGCTCTTTCACGAAGCGCGGGTGGGCGCTGATCGCTGCATCATGCTTCGACCCGACTGGTGGAAAGGACACTTTCGGAGGGCCGTGGCCTTGTTCCACCTCAGGCAGCTGGAGGCGGCGGAGGCCAGCATGGCAGAGGCCCAGCGCCTGAATCCTGATGACAACGGCGTTCTATCGTGGGGTCGTCGCGTTCGCAGGTTCATGCAGCCCCGGAGTTTGCGACCGGGAGAGTTGGCGATGGAACGGGCGCGGGTGCCCGAAGCACTGCGCTTTGCAGAGGACTCCGATGACGAGGGTGACGGGGAGGAAGTCAGGGGCCGAAGAGCGGCGCGGCTTAGGGAGAAAGCAAGGGGTTGCGAGCGTGTCGTCGAAGGAAGCGTCGGCTCGCTCTCTGCGCGAGCAGGCGCGGAGCCGGTCATTCGGCCTGCGCTGCCTGGCGAGCAGGAGGATCCTGAGCCGCCGCCGGAGAGAAGCTGTCCTCGATGGCGCCTCGATCGCGACCTGTTGACCATGTGTTATTGTCTGTGGCGACGCCGGGGGTACATCAATTCCGCACGGCTGTTTGCGGACAAGCAACACTGGCAGGAGACGTTCCGCGACATCGCCGAGTGCACGGCGGAGGACTTCACGGCAGCTCTGGAGAAGTGCGGTAAGGGCGCCACGCCCGTGGAGTTGCTGACCAATGACGGCGTGCCGGAGAAGTTGAAGGCCGCTCTGCGAACCCTCAGCCTTGTTATGAATCGGGTGGTCGGCACCAATGCCCACAGGAACATGCTGCGGCAGATAGCCTCCGGGTACAGGCTGCGGTGGGGAGCCCCGCTTGTTTTTACCACGCCGAACGTGGCTGACACCAAGCACGCCATGGTCAAGCTCCTGCACGAGGGCAAGGAGGTCTGCGCGTGGCGCCTGCTCGAGGACGACGACCCGGACGTTGGCACCAAGGCGGAAGGTCTCCGGCGCGTGGCGGAAGATCCTTTTGCGCAGGCGGTCTTCTCAGACCTCATGATCAAGCTGTACCTCAAGCACATGCTGGGCGTGGACTTGGACGCCGAGCGGAGTTCTTGTTCGGACGGCGCCGCAGCCTCTACACTGAAGCCCGGTCTGTTCGGTCTAGTGCAGGCTTTTTTTGGGCCCGTGGAAACGCAGGGCAGGGGCGGATTGCACGCGCACATCAGCGTTTGGATACGGCACGCTTTGACGGCCGGGCTCATGGACAGGCTTCGCAGCGGGGCACTCACGTTGGCGGAGCAGAAGGAGATGACCGGGCGCTTGCGTGCTTGGCGCGAGGAAGTCTTGTCTGCGGTCGCGACGATGCAGTTCGACTCCGTGGAGGAGTTCGGTCGGCAGCTCGGCTTGGACCCGGAGGACTTGCTTCCTTTGCCGTTGTCCGCGCCGCAGCAGAAAGCAATGTTCGTGGACGGCAAGGTCGAGGACAAGGACGTGGACGTGATGCCGCCTCCTAAGCAAGCCTTTCCGGAAGGGAAGGATCAGTCGGCGTCGCGGGCGTCGTACGTTCCTTGGCGGGACGCTCCTCCGCAAGGGCCTTCTCGGAAGCGGCCCCTGGTGCCGGTGCAAGCTAGCGAGGTTTCGCATGCGGACCCGTGCAAGCGATTGCCGCGTTGGAGGCGCTTGCCGCGATATGCGAGCGAGGCCGGCACTGGACGCGCGCGCGTGGTCGCCTTCCTGAATTCGCCAGCGGAAGCGCGCCTCTACGCCCGGGCTTTCGCCAGGGATGCGCGGGCTAATTGCCGCCAGAGCCACATACACAGGTGCGGAGCCAGTTGCGTGAAGTTTGGGGCCGGTGCGAAGCAGGATCGTCTTTGCCGTTTCGAGTTTTACCGCGTTCGGCGGGTGGCTTTGTACCCGCGGCGGTGGGCCAAGAAGTTGCAGAAGTGCCGCAACGAGCAGTGTCTGCGCAAGCAGAATGGCGATGTGCAGTGGTACGTGGAGGATGGCAGCGGACGGCTGAGGTCGGAGCCCGTTCACCCGCGGCACTGCGCGGTGGCAGCGGCGGTGCCCGATGACCGCGCGATGAAGCGGTATTTCAGACGTGGCAAGGAGCTCGCGTTGCCGCGGAGCACCGGGACTACACTGTGCCACATCCCGAAGGTGTGCTGCGCGGACGGCCGCCGCATGGGCAAGCTCTTGCTGCCACGATATCACCCCATGTGTGGGAGCAGCCACCCCGCGGCTCAGGTAGCTGGTCGTCATAACCTCGACGTGCAGTGCACGGACCGAGTTTATGTCTTGAAGATGAAGGTGAAGACTAGCAGGTGGAGGCGGCTTCGCGATGGGGGAGCCGAGCCGGAAGCGGGAAAGGCAGGGGGGGCGGCTGTCGCAGCGGGTCTGGTCTCAGCACCTGGCTCTGATGCTGTTGCAGCTCCCAGGCTGGAACGGCCGACGGCGGCGAGTGCGCGGTGCTCGCCGAGTGATTTCCTGTTGGCGGACAGTTATCGGAAGCAAGCGGAGCTAGCGACCACAGGTTGTTCCGATGCTGCGATTGTTCAGCGCGTTGCAGCAGATGCTGGCTTGACGAAGGCGGAGGTGCGGGCGGCGTTGGCCCGACAAGGCAGTCCCGGGGGGTCCGTGACCCAAGTGGGATCTGAGGACGGAGGCTTACAAGGATCCGGGAAGCGTTTGGGGTTTGCTTTTTCTGCAGAAGACGACCCGAGAGATGCGTCGGACGACGGTTGCGACGGCGGGGGTGGCGCCGCCGACCAGGTGGCCACAGTGGAAGGAGACAGAGTGGCTGACATAGCTGATGCACCAAATCCGGACCCCGACTTTTGGTGGGACGACGAACCGTTTTCGCCGTGCAGCGATCTCGCAGGAAGCAATCATGTGGAACCCACGTTACCCGGCGACGTGCCTTGTGTGGAGGAAGTGTGCGTCGAGGCCTTGGGCGGCAGCGACGGCGACGAGATGTCGCTGTTTCCGGATTCGCCAGGGCGGAGCCAGGTGCCGTCAGGGAGCGATGACGAAGCCCCGGAATGGCCGGATACCCCGGATAAGAGCCAGGGGCCGCCATGTAGCGACGACGAAGCCCTGCAGTGGTCGGATTCACCGGATAGGAGCCAGGGGCTGCCAGGGAGCGACGACGACGCGCCGGACTGGCCGGACAGTGTTTCGGGTGGCGGCTTTCCTAGCAGCGCTGCCTCGATGGGGGTCAGAACGCCGAGCGAAGGGTGTCCGTGCAGTGATGGGCCTTTTTCGCCTCATGGGAACCCTATCTCGCCGGGGGTTGGGACAGATGGCGGTTCTGCAGGAGCGCCCTCGTCGCCGGAGCCAGAGCTAGACTTGTTCGGCCCAGGGTCGCCTCCTGCGTCCCCTTCGGATTCGATGGTGAGTTTCATGTCTGGAGACAGTCACGTACAAGGTCCGCTGAGCAAGAAGGCGAGGTACGAGGAGGTCGTCGAGGAGATCGAAGTGCCTGTGCCGCCTGAGATGGAAGAGATATTTTTCCCGCCTCCTCAGCGCTTCGTTGAGCCTGCGGCTCTTCGGGGGTTGAATGCCGACGGGAAGCCCGAGGACGCTGGAGGCGCGCAGACATTCTCGCAATCGACAGACAAGCAAGTCGACGAGGATGCTTGGTGGCGTGCGAGGCTGGCTGCTTTCGAGCGTTCATTTCACGGCATGATGCGGGACATGGTGAACATGGCGTGGTACACGACGAAGTACAGCACCAAAGACAATCCGCTTGTGGCGGGTGAGCTCCCGGAGCAAGCCGTCGGTGTGCAGCGTCTCCGAATGTCCGAAGAGGAGACGCGGAAGAACCTCAAGTCGAGGCAGCAGTGGGCGGACTTCTTGCTGGATTCCGGACGGAAGACTCTCATCAGGATGCAGACCGCGGCGAATCGTGCAGCCATCAAGAAGCTCTCCGAGATGGTTTTCCAGATGTACTTCGGACACGAGTGCTATAGCTCCCATCGCACGTGGACGCTTTTCTGCAAGTCGGTCGTTTGGAGTGGCTTCAGGGCCAGCCGCCGGCGACTGAGGATTGGACCCGACAGGGACTGGATGAATGTCGATGAGGCCGAGCGCGGCGTCATTGCCCGGGAAGAGAAGAACTGGCGGGGCGATTTTCCCGAGCTGGACCGAGAAGAGGGGCTCCTCGGGGACGCAGCGGCCTCTGAGACGACGGGTCTCCGTTTTCAACGACCGAACACGTCAGTTGGCGGCCAGAGCGCGGAGGCGGCGGCGGGCCAGGGGAATTCGCCTGTGTCGGCGCCCAAAGTGGGCATTGGGAAGTATCTCAAGCTGGTGATTCAGCACAGCCGTGGGTCGCAGAGCATGGGACAGGACCCGGCAAGGCCAGATCCGGACGTGGACGGTCCACAGCGTGACCAGGGTCTGGTTGTGTCTTTGGTGCCCAGTCGAACCCAGAAGTTGGATTGGTTACACCGCGGCTCCCGGGAGCCTCTGGCGTCCATGGGTTTGTATCACTACAGCATATATGTGTCCACGGCGCACGTGGCGGCTTCGGCGGTGCACCCGGAGGATTTTCAGATGTACAGGTTCGCGGACACGCACCCGGACGCGGTCAGGCGCGTGCAGAAGCTTCGGATTTTCGAGGCCCCGGCTGTACCGCGCGTCATGGGCTTTACCATGCCGCGGTGGGACGCGTCCGAGGTGGATCGCTTTAGGAACGCGCTCTTCAAGTCGGTCCTGCTGCGCCCTTGTCACGCACCTCGGGATTACACCTCGGACGAGATCGAGCCGTACATGGCCATGGTGGATGCAGAGGGCAGTTTCGTCGGACCCTGGCAGGCTTGGTTCGCGCAGCAGCGCATTCTCGCTCGGCGTTTCGAGCAGTTGCAGCAGCTGCTTGGGAAGGTGTGCACCATCGAGGACGTGGACGTCTCGGCGTCGGGCGGCGTGGGCGCTGGAGCTGCGGCGGAGGCGCAGACGGTGACGAGGCGCCGGCCCACGGCCGCGGAGTTCATGGCGCACATCACGGTGGAGGTGGCCACGCACTTGGACATGGAGGCAGAGGCCCGGGCTGGCAGGGAGGTAGACGCCAGGCCAGAGGCTTCGGATCTGATCATCGAAGGTAGAGACACGGGTCGGATTCCGGGTCTGGAGGAGGACGAGGCCGAGTTCGGGGACGACGACGGACAGGCTCCGCAGGTCTTGAAGCGAGGGTCGATACAGAAACTCTACGAGGCTCGCGTGGAGGTGTCCGCTGGACAAGTGAAGCGCGTTGCGTGCTGCGATGAGGTGCCTGCGCCGCCGGCCATGGCCGAGTACCTGAGGACTTTCCGGGAGGGCATGGGAGAGGCCGCGCAAGCGGGTGTGCAGGGTGACGGGAGTGCTGTGAAGTTTGTCCGTGGCCGCGAGTTCTGGACAGGAGGAGACAATGTCTTGGAAAGGCTGGAGGCGCAAAACGCGGAGTTTGATGCGTGGAAGAAGAAGAAGAAGCACGGGCGTGCACAGCAGGAGGAAGACAAACCGGTGCGCATCCGTACGAAGGCTACTTTGGAGCCGGAGCAGGCCAGATTGGACGAGGTGGATACCCCGAAATCTTTCGTGGAAGCCGCCATGCGGGACTTGAGGGCGCGGAAAGCGAAGCCTGTCGTGCTCAACGATGAGCAGAAGGATTTCCTGGCTTTGTTAACCAAGCAGGTGCAGGACATGTTGGACGCTGGGTACCAGGAGGGCGCCTCGGGTGATCAGCCGGACAACGGGGAGTCGCCCCCGCAGGCGGTGCAGCCCATGCGCATTTTTCTCGGAGGACCAGGCGGCGCTGGGAAGTCCGAGTGCATCTTCATAGCTGGGCGGCTCGTGGAGCGCTTTTTCGGCGAGGGCAGTAAGCAGATTTTGGCGGCGTCGAATTCTGCAGCCCGTGGCGTTGGGGGAGAGACGGTTCACGCGGGGTTGCACCTTGGTGCAGGGTGTGCTTTTAGGCTGGGGTCGAAGACTTTCAGGGGTAACCCGTCCTTAGAGTGCCAGGAAGTGTGGGCGCCCGTGAAAGCTTTGTTCCTGGAAGAAGTTTCCATGATCTCGCCCGCGATGCTTGCTTGCATGTCGCACCGTCTGTGCAAGGCTCGCAGCCCTGGGCGACCTTGGTTGCAGGACGAGCTGTACGAGCACGAGCAGCACATGTTTGGTGGCCTTCCCATCGTGGTTTTCCTGGGCGACTTTATGCAGCTTGGCGCCATGGAGATGGGCCTCGGTCGCGTGTCGATGATCATGCAGCCTCGGCCCAAGTGGTATCCGGAGTGTCACGCGGGTCGGAGCATCTTTTGGAACGGCATCACTAACGTGGTCATGTTGCGGAAGACGCACCGATTCTGGGATGACGACATGCCCGCTTTCCTAGAGTACATGCGTAACCCGGGAGGCGAGCAGATGCCGCAGCGCTTCCAGAAGATGCTCCATGATTGGACGGCGACTGGGCCGGATTGTCCGAAGCTGAAGCGGTGGCGGAGGGAGGTGGTGGAAGGGTCCTCGCCGGAGCACCCAGGGCCTTGGCAGACGTATGAAATGGGCATCGCGTGGCATGCCGTGCAGCGATTGCTGCAGCACCGAACGCTCCGAGATGCACGGGAGGCGAAGCAGTTGCTCATGTACGCGCAGGCCGTGGAGACCTGCACTTCTCACCGGCTCAGTCAGGCAGAGCATCGGCGGGCACTGCAGGTCGTCAACATGAACACCACCGGCAAGTTGCTCGGGTACTTGCCCTTGTACGAGGGTATGCGAGTGCGTCTCTGCGCGAAGCTCAGTGCTAAGTACCAGCTGGTGCATGATGCTGTGGGGACCGTGGTGGAGGTCTGCGCTCATTCCCGGGATCGGGAAGACGTTGGGAAGTGGGCCAGTGATTCGGGCCACAAGGTCTTGGTGGACGGGCACGTGCAACTGAAGGCGCTCCCTCTCGCCGTGATTGTCAAATTCGACGACCTGGGCGAGCAGGACTTCGGCTTTGGGCCCGGCTGCGTGGCTGTGGAGCCGCACGTGTCGTATTGGAAATTCAAGACGCACGAGCACCTGACTGGGCAGAGGAAGCCGGTGGAGGTGTCCATGGCCCGTCGGCAGATTCCGTTGGCCCC
>CALGTP010000617.1 GCA_937902105.1 uncultured Actinomycetes bacterium | reverse complement strand
CGTCCCAATATTCACATGAGGCTTCGTACGCTCAAACTTCGCCTTAGACATGATTGTCACTTTCCTTTACTTGTTGGTTGGTTTGGATACCGCACTGTGTGATTGGTACGTGGTGTCAAGGATCTTTGCTATGTGAGACCTAAAAGGCAACACGCGCAAGGTGGAGACGATATCAGCGAAAGAAGCACTGTCGCTACCCCCGATGAAATGACCTCACCTAAATATTGAAATTCGTATCACTCGCCGCGAGTGCGCTTGATGATTTCCGAAGAAATAGCTTCGGGAACCTGCTGATACGAGTTGAACTGCATGGTGTATGTAGCCCGGCCCTGGGTGCGTGAGCGCAGGTCAGTGGAGTAACCAAACATTTCCGACAATGGGATCTGAGCACGTACGACCTGAGTATTACCTCGGGCCTCCATACCTTCGATTCGTCCACGACGGCTGGACAAGTCGCCCATAACGTCACCCATGTATTCTTCGGGTGTCACTACCTCAACACCCATGATCGGCTCCATGATGACTGGGCGAGCCATTTCGGCAGCCTTGCGGAAGGCAGCCTGACCAGCGATCTTGAAAGCCATTTCGCTGGAGTCAACATCGTGGTATGCACCATCAACCAAAGTCACCTTGACGTCAACGGTCGGATAACCAGCCAAGACACCATTATCCAAGGCGCTTTGCAGTCCTTGGTTGGTGGGGTTGATGTATTCACGAGGAATCTTGCCGCCACTGATCTTGTCAACAAACTCGTAACCCTTACCTGGGTTCGGTTCCATATTGATCTTGACGACCGCGAACTGCCCAGAACCACCGGATTGCTTGATGTGTCGGTACTCAACTTGTTCGACCAACTTAGTCACAGTCTCGCGATATGCGACCTGTGGCTTACCGACGGTGGCGTCAACATTAAATTCACGCTGCATACGGTCAACAAGGATTTCCAAGTGGAGTTCACCCATTCCGGAGATCACGGTCTGGCCGGTCTCTTCGTCGGTACGAACACGGAAGGTCGGATCCTCATCGGACAGCGACTTCAAAGCCTTACCCAACTTGTCCTGATCATCTTTTGTCTTGGGCTCAATGGCCACGTGAATCACTGGCTCGGGGAAGATCATGCGCTCAAGAATGATCGGAGTCTGACGATCGCACAAAGTGTCACCGGTCGTCGTTTCTTTGAAACCAAGGCCCGCCACAATGTCACCAGCAAAAGCGGTGTCAAGATCTTCACGCTGGTTCGCGTGCATCAACAAAATACGACCGAGACGCTCACGGCGCTCCTTCGTTGAGTTGTAGACCTCATCACCTTTGTTGATCTGGCCGGAATACACCCGAAAGTAGGTGAGTTTGCCGAAGGGGTCGGCAACAATCTTAAACGCCAGAGCCGCAAACGGTCCGTTCTCATCAGCCTTACGCTCGGCTGGCTCTTCGGCTTCGCCTGGGAGCACACCTTGCGCTGGACGAATATCCAACGGGCTCGGGAGGTAATCCACAACGGCGTCAAGCATCGGCTGAACGCCCTTGTTCTTGAATGCTGAACCACAAAGAATCGGTACGAAGTCAAAGGCCAAAGTTCCTTTACGAATCGCAACCTTAATTTCGTCGATCGAAAGATCTTCACCAGCAAGATACTTCTCCATCAACGCATCATCTGATGTGGCAATGGTTTCGAGAAGTTCTTCGCGGTACTGATTAGCCTCGTCGACCATGTCGGCGGGAATGTCTAGTTCGTCCCACTTGGCACCGAGTTCTTCGTCATGCCAAATCAAAGCCTTCATCTTCACTAGGTCAATGAGACCAGCGAACGGCTTTGCGCTCTCAGGGCCACCAGAACCAATCGGAAGGTGAATCACTGCGCAGGTCGCCTCAAGACGATCTTTGACCATCGCCACTGTGCGATAGAAGTCAGCACCGATGCGGTCCATTTTGTTCACGAAACACATACGTGGAACGTTGTACTTGTTGGCCTGTCGCCACACAGTTTCGGTTTGTGGTTCAACACCTGCGACTGAGTCGAACACGGTGACAGCTCCGTCGAGAACGCGCAACGAGCGCTCTACTTCAATGGTGAAGTCAACGTGGCCAGGGGTGTCGATGATGTTGATGCGGTGGTCGTTCCAAATGCATGTCGTGGCAGCAGATGTAATCGTGATGCCACGCTCTTGCTCTTGGGCCATGTGGTCCATGGTTGCCGCGCCGTCGTGAACTTCGCCGATCTTGTAACTCTTACCCGTGTAAAACAAAATGCGTTCAGTGGTCGTCGTTTTACCCGCATCAATGTGGGCCATAATGCCGATATTGCGAGTGCGCTCTAGTGGATACTCACGCTTAGCCATCTTCGTTCACTTTCGTTTCTTTGACATTCTTGTTAGGGGGGGCTTACATAGTCGCACCCCGGTGTTGAAACCGGGGTGCTGAGGTAGTCATATCAGCGCTGAGAATTACCAGCGATAGTGGGCGTAGGCCTTATTCGAATCTGCCATCTTTTGCATATCATCGCGCTTCTTCACAGCGGCACCAAGACCGTTAGCAGCATCAAGCAACTCGTTGGCAAGACACTGTGACATTGTCTTTTCGCGGCGGGCACGTGAATAATCAACAACCCAACGAATAGCCAAAGTGTTTGCACGGCGAGGCTTCACTTCAACTGGAACCTGATAGGTCGCTCCACCAACACGGCGGCTACGCACTTCAAGTGGAGGACGAGTGTTGTCAATGGCACGCTTCAAAGTGGCGATTGGTTCAGCACCAGTCTTTTCTTCAACCATCTTGAGTGCGTCGTAGACGATCTTTTCAGCGGTGCTCTTTTTACCGCTCAACATAACCTTGTTCATGAGTTGCGTGACGAGCAAGGATCGGTAAACCGGATCTGGTTGCGTTTCACGGCGTGGGGCTGGACCCTTACGGGGCATATCAATTCACCTGTTCCTTTTGTTTTCGAATGCGATCATTTGACGCGCTTTGCGCCATAGCTACTACGGGACTGCTTACGATTTTTCACTCCGGCTGCGTCAAGCGCGCCACGAATGATCTTGTAACGAACACCTGGGAGGTCACGAACACGACCACCACGCACGAGAACAATGGAGTGCTCTTGCAGGTTGTGTCCTTCACCAGGAATGTAAGCGGTGATTTCTACACCACTTGAAAGACGCACACGAGCAACCTTGCGCAATGCCGAGTTCGGCTTCTTCGGCGTGTTGGTATACACGCGTGTGCATACACCGCGACGTTGCGGCGAACCCTTGAGGGCCGGTGTCTTTGATTTGGTGAACTTGGTGCTTCGTCCTTGGCGGACTAACTGTTGAATTGTGGGCACTCTTTGACCTCTTTGCTTGTCCGTAACACCGTGTTACGGAATATCTTGACGACTCTCGCCCTCGTGCCAAACGCGCACACGGGAACTTGTGATGTTACGAGCGCCCTGTGGACAACGGCAACCCGTTGCCCCAGGGCATCTCAATATCAGGCTAATTATTTCCTTTTTGACCTTTTCAGACTCGGCAATCAGCCGGGAACTGAGTCGGAACCTCGTGACTGACCATCCCAAGCCGCGCTCAGAACATCGGATGTATCTTCGTCGTCACTATGCCAGGTCGCCATCGGCACATAATCGGGGGCATCGATGCCGAAGTCCCGATAACGCATCATGCCCGTACCAGCTGGGATGAGTTTTCCGATGATGATGTTCTCCTTGAGGCCATTCAGTGAGTCACCGCGACCGTCAATGGCGGCCTCGGTGAGAACACGAGTGGTCTCCTGGAATGAAGCAGCCGACAACCAAGATTCAGTTGCCAACGAAGCCTTGGTAATACCCATCAGTTCGGTACGACCTTCAGCGGGACGCTTCCCATCTTCAACCATGGCACGGTTTGTGTCACGGAACGTCTTGTTGTCGGTGCGCTCACCTGGCAAGAAATCGGTGTCACCAGTCTCCTGAACACTGACGCGACGTGTCATCTGACGGACAATGAGTTCAATGTGCTTATCGTGAATCGATACACCTTGATCGCGGTACACCTTTTGTACTTCTTCAACGATGTACGTCTGAGTTTCGCGGATGCCCTTGATCTCCATAATTTCTTTCGGATCAAAAGGACCATCAGTGATTGCCTGACCGGCCACGACTTCATCTCCGTCGCGAACGATCGGGCGGCTGCCAGTTGGCAACAACACCAAATGCTCTTCACCTGCATCATCAACGACATTGACTGGGATGCCCTTGCCTTCGTCTTCGCCGATACGTACCACTCCAGTGGCACGAGCCAAACGAGCCGAACCCTTAGGCGTACGAGCTTCAAACAACTCAACGACGCGTGGCAAACCACCAGCGATGTCCTTACCAGCAACACCACCAGTGTGGAAGGTACGCATTGTTAACTGCGTACCAGGCTCACCAATAGATTGAGCAGCAATGACGCCAACTGCTTCACCAAGTTCAATGGCTTTACCACTGGCCAATGAACGGCCATAGCACAACGCACATACACCGAGTTCAGCATCACAGGTCAATACCGACCGAACACGAACACGGTTAAACGATGTGTCATCGCGCAAGGTCTCCATCAATTCGTCGCCGACAATGGTATTGCGAGCAACAACCGTGCCGTCACCAAGAGTGGTGTCAACTGCTAGCGCACGACCGTACAACTTGGTCTCGATATATGAACGACGGTTCGGGGTATCGGCCTGAACATTGTCAATCCACACACCAAGGGTTGTTCCGCAGTCATCCTCACGAACGATGAGTTCTTGGGCCACGTCAACGAGTCGACGAGTCAAGTAACCCGAGTCCGCGGTACGAAGGGCGGTGTCAACTAGTCCCTTACGAGCACCTGGAGTCGCAATGAAGTACTCCAAAGTTTCAAGACCCTCACGGAAGTTGCGCTTGATCGGACGAGGAATCATGTCACCACGAGGGTTGGCCACGAGACCACGCATACCGGCAATCTGGCGCATCTGAGTCATGTTTCCACGAGCACCAGAGTCGATCATCATGTAGACGGGGTTCGTGAGTTCAGCCTTAAAAGCCTTCTCCATCTCGTCTTTGACCTTGTCAGTTGCTTCGGACCAGATACTCACTTCTTGCTGACGACGCTCACCATCGGTGATAATGCCGCGCTTGAACTGATTCTCGACGTTCTCCGCTTGCTTTTCGTACCCTTCAAGCATTTCCTTCTTTGAAGCAGGTGTCTTGACGTCATCAATAGAAACTGTCAATCCAGATTGCGAGGCATAGCGATAGCAAATGGACTTGATGGCATCAAGTGAATCGGCAACTTGCGCATTGATGAAGTTGTCGGACAAGACTTCAACAATCTCGCCCATTTCCTTCTTCTTGATCGGCTTGTCAATATGACCAAAGCGTGCTGTATAGCCCTCTGGCAAAGCCTCTTCGAAAAGAAGTCGACCAGGCGTTGTTTCAAACAACTCACCGTCAGCCTTGCGCATCTTGATCTTGGCGTGGATGCCAATAGCACCCTCATCCATCGCCCGTAGGACTTCCCAGTTATGGCGGAAAGTCCGACCTTCACCAAATATCCGAGGACCATCGTTGGTTAAGTAGTAAGCACCGATGATGAGGTCCTGGCTCGGGGTCACAATTGGACGACCAGAAGCCGGTGACAAAATGTTGTTCGCGCTGAGCATCAGCACGCGAGCTTCAGCCTGAGCTTCAGCCGACAACGGCACATGCACGGCCATCTGGTCACCGTCGAAGTCAGCGTTGAATGCTGTACACACGAGTGGGTGAATCTGAATGGCCTTACCTTCAACGAGTACGGGCTCGAATGCCTGAATACCCAATCGGTGAAGCGTGGGTGCACGGTTCAACAAAACTGGGTGTTCGCGAATGACTTCTTCGAGGACGTCCCACACGCGTGGATGACGACGTTCGACCATGCGCTTGGCGCTCTTAATGTTTTGCGCGTACTCAATGTCGACGAGGCGCTTCATGACGAATGGCTTGAAGAGTTCGAGGGCCATCAACTTCGGCAGACCACACTGATGCAAACGCAACGTTGGTCCGGCCACGATGACTGAACGACCAGAATAGTCAACGCGCTTACCGAGAAGGTTCTGACGGAACCGACCTTGCTTACCCTTCAACATGTCTGACAATGACTTCAATGGACGGTTACCAGGACCAGTGACCGGGCGACCGCGACGTCCATTGTCGAACAATGCGTCAACTGCTTCTTGCAGCATGCGCTTTTCGTTGTTGACGATAATTTCTGGTGCACCAAGACCCAGCAAACGCTCGAGGCGGTTGTTGCGGTTGATGACGCGACGGTACAAGTCGTTGAGGTCGGAGGTTGCGAAACGTCCACCTTCGAGTTGAACCATCGGACGAAGTTCAGGCGGGATCACCGGAACGACATCAAGAATCATGGCCTTTGGATCATTGAGACGATAGCCAGTATCAGGATCGCGCTGATTAAACGAAGTCACGATCTTCAGTCGCTTGATGGCTTTCTGCTTACGTTGTGCACTCAGTGGCTTCTTGCCGTCTTTGGCGTCAATGGCAGTACGCAGTTTGATTTCTTCTTCTTCAAAATCAATGCGATCAATCAGTGACTTGATGGCGTCAGCGCCTGTCCCACCTTCAAAGTAGTCTTCGAAGCGATCACGAAGTTCGCGCCACAGCACTTCATCTTCAATGATTTGACGAGGGTGCAAGCTCTTGAACAAGTCCCATGTGCGCTTAAGAACATCGAGTTCGTTTGCGTAACGCTCGCGAACACCAGCAAGATCCTTGTCGGCCACTTTTTGCATGGCCTTGACTTCAGCATCTTTGGCGCCTTCTTTTTCAAGACGCTCGGCATCTTTTTCAAGATCTTTGAAATGGCGCTCGACTTCGAGTTCTTCTTCTTTCTTAATCGCATCGACCTCACCGAGGTATTCAGCTTCAAGACTCGACAAAGCATCGTGACGCTTGTCAGCATCGACCCAAGTCACCAAATGCGCAGCAAAGTAAATAACTTTCTCCAGCTGCTTGGCCTTCAGTTCTTCCTTGGGCTCTAGACCAGCCAGCAAATATGCCAACCATGACCGAGTTCCGCGCAAGTACCAGATGTGCACAACGGGGGCCGCCAACTCAATGTGGCCCATGCGCTCACGACGCACTTTTGAGCGCGTGACTTCAACGCCACACTTCTCGCAGATAATTCCCTTGAAGCGCACCCGCTTGTACTTGCCGCAGTAGCACTCCCAGTCGCGAGTTGGCCCAAAGATCTTTTCACAGAACAGACCGTCCCTTTCAGGACGCAGTGTGCGGTAGTTGATGGTCTCGGGCTTTTTTACTTCACCACTTGACCAGTTACGAATGTGATCGGCGGTTGCCAATCCAATTCGCAGTTGATCGAACATATTCACATCGAGCATTTCTTCTCTCGCTCTCTCTTCGTTCCGTCGCGTTCAGTTTCTAATAAATACAGGTTTGGTCGATCAGTAACCGTCAGCGACGGGAAGCTGCCCGATCCTTGTCGTCTTGATCGCTGCCTCGTTCGGGGCGGCTGATATCGATTCCGAGACCGGCCACAGCGGTGTAGATCTCTTCATCAATTTCTTTCATTTCGATCTCGCTACCGTCGGTTGCTAGTACCTCGACGTTCAAGCACAAAGCCTGCATTTCCTTCATGAGAACTTTGAAGCTCTCAGGAATGCCTGGTTCAGGAATATTCTCTCCCTTAACAATGGCTTCGTACACCTTGACACGACCCAGCACGTCATCTGACTTGATGGTCAGAAGTTCCTGCAAGCAATAAGCAGCGCCGTAGGCCTCAAGGGCCCACACTTCCATCTCACCGAATCTCTGACCACCGAACTGTGCTTTACCACCCAGTGGTTGCTGCGTGATCATGCTGTACGGTCCAGTTGAGCGAGCATGGATCTTGTCATCAACCATGTGCGACAACTTCAAGATGTACATGTAGCCAACGGTGATGTCATTGTCGTACTTTTCGCCAGTGCGACCGTTGAACAAGGACATCTTGCCTGTGGACTTGATCATCGGTGCATCAAAATGGGCCGATTCAGGTTTCAAGTTTTCAAAGATTTCAACAATCGTCGGTTGGTCACCGGACTGATCAACTTCGTCCCACTTAGCACCGTCGAAAACAGGCGTAGCAATGAAAGTTGCAGGCGGAGTATTGGCCAAAGTCTTGAACTCTGTCCCACGTAGGGCGGTCTCGCCAACTGCACCGAACTCCACTCCGTTACGGGAAACACCGTTCCAACCCCAACGAGCGGCATAACCAAGGTGAGCCTCAAGTACCTGACCGACATTCATTCGGCTCGGAACACCAAGCGGGTTCAAGATGATGTCCACAGGCGTTCCGTCTGCCATATATGGCATGTCAGCCTGCGGAAGAATCTTCGAGATAACACCCTTGTTACCGTGACGTCCGGCCAACTTGTCACCGACGCTGATCTTGCGCTTCTGTGCAACGAGAACCTTGACCATCTGGTTCACACCAGGAGCCAACTCGCCACCTTCATTACGGTCGAGCATGCTGACGTGAATGACCTTGCCGCTTTCACCGTGAGGAACCTTGAGTGAGGTGTCACGCACTTCGCGCGCCTTCTCACCGAAGATGGCACGTAGCAAACGCTCTTCTGGTGTGAGTTCGGTTTCACCCTTAGGGGTGACTTTACCGACCAACACATCTCCAGGTCCGACTTCAGCACCAACGCGGATGACTCCACGCTCGTCGAGGTCGCGCAAGATGTCGTCAGACAAGTTTGGAATGTCGCGAGTAATTTCCTCGGGTCCAAGCTTCGTATCACGAGCGTCAACGGTGTACTCATGAATGTGAATCGATGTCAAGACATCATCGCGTACGAGACGTTCCGACAGGATAATCGCGTCTTCGAAGTTGTAACCCTCCCATGGCATGAAGGCCACGAGCAAGTTCTTACCGAGTGCCAATTCTCCGTTGTCGGTACTTGGACCGTCGGCGATGAGATCACCCTTCTTCAACTTCTGACCTTCAACAACACGTGGGATCTGATTGACACAGGTGTTGTGATTTGAGCGACGGAACTTCAACAGTTGGTAGACCCACTTGCCGATCGTTTTGTACTGCACGGTGATCTGTGCGCCGGAAACTTCGGTGACTTCACCTTCTTCTTTAGCCAAGATCAAATCGGCGCCATCAGATGCAGCCTTGCGCTCCATACCAGTTCCGACATACGGCGCTTCGGTACGTACCAATGGCACAGCCTGGCGTTGCATGTTGGCACCCATTAAGGCACGGTTGGCATCGTCGTGCTCAAGGAACGGAATCAAAGCCGTTGCCACAGACACGATCTGCTTAGGCGATACGTCAATCAGTTGCACCTCATTAGGTGGAACCATCTTGATGTCGGTGGTGGCACCGAAGAAACTTTCGGCTTCAAGCATGCGCTTCAAGTCGGCGAGGCTGGCAGCCTGCGGCGACTGACGCACGAGAATTTTAGAATCGCGGAAAGTTCCGTCGGCGTTGACAGCAGTGTTCGCCTGAGCAACCACATACTTTTCTTCTTCGTCGGCAGGCATGTATTCAAACTTCTTCGTCACTTTGCCGTTTTCAACTTTCAAATACGGAGTTTCAATGAAACCGTAATTGTTGATTCGTGCATAGGTACTCAGGGCACCGATCAAGCCAATGTTTGGGCCTTCTGGAGTTTCAATGGGGCACATCCGGCCATAGTGCGAAAAGTGAACGTCGCGAACTTCGAAGCCAGCGCGCTCACGGCTAAGTCCACCAGGTCCGAGTGCAGACAAACGACGACGGTGGGTGATACCCGACAACGGATTCACTTGGTCCATCAACTGCGACAACTGACTCGTTCCGAAGAACTCTTTGATTGCTGCCGACACTGGACGAATGTTGACCAAGGTGACTGGAGTAATGGATTCCGGATCTTGGGTGGTCATACGCTCACGCACGACGCGCTCCATACGTGACAATCCAATACGAACCTGGTTCTGAATCAATTCACCAACCGAACGAATACGACGGTTCGCAAAGTGATCTTGGTCGTCAAGGCGGTAGCCAGGAGTCTGCGAAACTAGATGCAACATGTAGGTCACAGCCGCGAGAATTTCATTCGGGCGCAACACATTGCCGTCCGTTGGATCGCTCTCAATCGGTCGCTTGGCTGGATCATCAAGTTTTACCTTGAAGAATTCGCCGTGCTTACGCGCGCCCTTACCGAAGAATTCATCGAGCTTGGCGAGTTCGTCTCCGAGCTTGCGATCGATCTTGTAACGACCAACGCGTGAGAGGTCGTAACGCTTTGAATCAAAGAATGCGTTCTTGAAGTAGGCGCGAGCCGATTCAAGTGATGGTGGCTCGCCAGGTCGGGCGCGCTTGTAAATTTCAACCAGAGCCTCATCTTGAGTCGGCGAAATGTCGCGCTCTTTATCCCACTGATCAGCAAGAAGGGGCGTGACGCCGTCGTTCTCTTTGAAGTGCTCGACAAAGCGATCCAAAAATCCTGGGAAGTTGGCTTCGTCATAACCGATCGCGCGTAACAAAGTGAAAACGCCCATGCGACGCTTACGCGCCACGCGAGTACCCGCAGTGACATACTTGCCAGGCTTGTGTTCAACGTCGAACTCAAGCCATTCACCACGCTGAGGGTGAACTGTGCCTTTAACCAATTGGTGCTTCGACAAGTTACGCAGACGGTAACGCTCGCCGGCTTCGAAGATCACACCAGGGCTACGAACCAACTGCGATACGACAACACGCTCGGTGCCGTTGACGATGAAGGTTCCCTTCTCGGTCATCATCGGGAAGTCACCCATGAACACCAACTGTTCGCGCAATTCGCCGGTGCTGCGATTACTGAATCGCGCACGCACCAAAATTGAACGCTGATAGGTGTGTCCCTTTTGACGGCACTCCTCAACGGTGAACTTCGGTTCGGGGAACAAGTCCTCGTCCAGTGGGTCGTACTCAAGCTCAAGGCTGAGATTTCCATGGAAGTCTTCAATCGGTGAGATGTCTTTAAACGTCTCGGCCAAGCCGACCTTCAGGAAGTTTTCGAAACTCACCTTTTGAACGTCTAGGAGATTTGGCATCTCCACGTTCTCTTGAAGAGATCCGAAAGAAAAACGCTCACGGTTATTGCTTTTACTGGCCAAGGTGAACTCCTAGTGGCTGAGGTACTACGAAAAGTGGGCAAAACAAACAACTAACTGACTAAATCATTCGCTAAAAGACTCTCTGAGATGGGCAAATAGAAAAAGCGCGTCAAACCTAATTTGGGGAACGAAAAATACAGGGGCGACACACGGCAACAGATGAGACTACCGCTCTCGGGCGACCATTATCAACCGCCAGCAACAAAAGAGTTGGGCGAATACAACGAATCGGTGTGACCAAAACGTGCTGAGGGTTACGGTAAGCCGATTTCAGGCTCAGGTCAAGCATCTACAGCAAATTTTTAGTGAAAACCCGGTGCAACCCCCTGTCAGAACCCGAGACGCGCCTCGACCCGCTACTTGATCCAATGTGAACTGGGCAAACAGCGGGCCGAGCAATGCTAAAACCGGCTTAGGCCGGCAGGAATCACTTGATGTCGACTGATGCGCCGGCTTCGACCAACTTGGCCTTGGCCTTCTCTGCGTCATCTTTGCCAACCTTTTCGAGGACAGCCTTAGGGGCTGCATCGACGAGGTCTTTGGCTTCTTTGAGGCCAAGGCTGGTGAGCTCGCGCACGACCTTGATGACCTGGATCTTCTGGCCGCCGGCATCGGTCAAGATGACGTCGAATTCGTCCTGCTCTTCAGCAGCGGCTGCCGGAGCAGCTCCGCCAGCGGCAGCTGCGGCCACAGGGGCAGCAGCGGTGACGCCGAACTTCTCTTCGAAAGCGTCAAGTAGTTCCTTGAGCTCAATAACGGTAAGGGCGGCAATGCCGTCCAGGATCTCTTGTTTGTTGAGAGCCATGATGATTTCTCCTATGTGTTGTTCAGAATTTTCGGTTGATATTTATGAAATGAGATGACTTATCTAGAAGGGCAGTTTTTAGGCGGCCTTTTGATCGAGCAATGCCTTGAGGCCATAGGCCAGATTGCGGGGCAGTGCTTGTAACAAACCAGCTGTCTTGACGAGCGGTGCCTGCAATGCTCCAGCGAACTGGGCCAGCAAAACTTCGCGCGATGGTAGGTCAGCTAGGGATTCGACATCCTTGGCAGACAGCAATTGACTACCGAGGGCGCCACCTTTGATGACCAGCAGTGGGTTCGTCTTGGCGAAGTCGCGTAATACCTTGGCGGTAGCAGCGGCATCTCCATGAACGAAGGTCAATGAACTCGGACCAATGAGCAACTCAGAAATGACTGACTTGTTGGTGGGAGCTAGGGCTAAACGAGCAAGGGTATTTTTGTAGACCTTGTATTCGCCGTTGACGCCACGCAATGCAGCACGAAGTTCTTCAAGGTGACTCACAGTCAGACCGCGATATTCAGTAACGAACACCACATCGACTGTCGCCAACTTTTCAGAAATTTCGCTGACTTTTGAGGCTTTTTCTGGACGGGGATTTTCCACGTGTTTTTTCTCCTTTCGCTTCTACTCGGGGCTCGCAGTCGCGAACACCACGAGGAGCGAAAGGCTCTGTGTAGTCTCCGCCTCGGTTGGCGAACCCTGCGGTTCTTTGACGACCGTGAGGTCGACCGACTGTCTCTGGCAAGCAATTTCTATGTGGGATTACTAGATGAACCTTTGACGATATCGGTCAACAAACCAATAAACGCCAAGTATCAAAGACTAAACAACGATTTCTGGGCGCAGACGAGCAAGATCGACTTTGACGCCAGGTCCCATTGTCGAAGACACGGTGATCTTGCGCAGGTAACGACCCTTAGCTGAGGCTGGCTTGGCACGCTGGATTTCGTCAAGAACGGCACGGAAGTTGGCTTCAATCTGTTCAACTGTGAAAGAAACTTTTCCGAGTTGCACGTGCACATTGCCGTAGCGGTCAGTGCGGTATTCAACCTTGCCACCCTTGAATTCGCCCACTGCACGACCCACATCTTGGGTCACAGTGCCTGTCTTCGGGTTCGGCATCAGTCCACGGGGTCCAAGTACGCGGCCAATGCGGCCGACCAAGGGCATCATGTCGGGAGTCGCAATAGCGAGATCAAAGTTGAAGATGCCCTTTTCAATTTCTGCAGCAAGATCTTCGGCACCAACAATGTCGGCACCGGCCTTACGGGCTTCTTCGGCAGCTTCACCTGTGGCGAATACCGCAACGCGAATGTTCTTACCGGTACCAGATGGCAATGCCACCGTGCCGCGTACAGCCTGCTCGGCCTTACGGGGGTCAACTCCAAGACGCATTGCAACTTCAATGGTCTCGTCAAATTTTGCTGACGCAATCGACTTCACCAAGGTCAAAGCCTCGGTGGGGTTGAAATGTGCATCACGGTCAAAGCGCTTCAGCGCATCTGTGAATTTCTTACCTGACATGACTGTCTCCCTCTCCCCCGCTTTTCAGGCGGAGGGTGTTAAGCCGGCCGAGTGAGGTTTTCTCGGTCCAGGCGTGTGGTTTATATGTTTGAAAAAATTTGTATTGAACTAGATCACTTAACGACAAGACCCATCGAACGGGCCGTACCGCGCACCTGCTGCTTGGCAGCTTCGAGATCGAAAGCGTTGAGGTCAGGCATCTTGATCTTGGCGACTTCTTCAATGTCGGCCTCGGTCACTGAACCAGCAACGGCCTTGCCTGGTGTCTGGCTTCCCTTATCGAGACCAGCCTTCTGGCGCAACAACACTGGAGTCGGTGGCGTCTTCAAGATAAATGTGAATGTGCGATCTTCGAAAATGGAGATCTCCACGGGGATAATGGTGCCGACTTGGCTTTCGGTGGCAGCGTTGTACTGCTTCACGAAGTCCATGATGGCCACGCCGTGCGGTCCGAGCGCGGTACCAACTGGTGGAGCCGGAGTGGCTTTACCAGCAGGAATTTGGATCTTAACGATCGCTGTGAGTTTTTTCTTCGCCATGGGGCGTTTCCCTTCGTAGAACGACTTATGTAAAAAATGTATGAAGCAATTACTGCTTCGCGACTTGACTGAAGTCCATCTCCACCATGGTCTCACGACCAAAGATATTGACTAAAACCTTCAACTTCATGTGATCTGCATTAATTTCTGCAACTTCACCTAAGAAATCGGCAAAAGCACCTTCCTTAACTCGAACGCTCTCGCCCACTTCATATTCCATCTTCGGCTTACGACGATTGGCGGTTTCTTGCCCATCACCCTTGGCCGACAAGAACGTCTCAACTTCACGCCGCGCCAGCGGTGTTGGCTTTTGACCCTTTTGGCTCTGCCCAACAAAACCTGTAATACCAGGCGTGTTACGAATGCAATACCAACTCTCATCGTCCATGTAGCAACGCACCAAGAGATAACCCGGGAAGACTTTCTTTTGCACGGTCTGCTTACGACCGTTTTTAAATTCAGTGACATCTTCCATCGGGATAACAATGTCAAAAATACGATCTTCCATATTCAGAGACTGAATACGCGCCTCAAGGTTGGCCTTGACTTTCTTTTCATATCCAGCCTGGCTGTGTACCACAAACCACTGGCCAGGAAGGCTCCAAGGATTAACCTCAGGGACTGCGGCGTCATCAGAATCATCACTAGTGATCTCTGCTGCGTCTGTGAGGTCAATGACCTGAGGTTCATCAGTGCTGTCGTTAGGTGTTTCGTCCATGCTCATCTCGTCGTTCATCATCAGCTCTTATACAACCAGTCAGTGAGGAAACCCACTGCAGTGTCTGCGCCACCGATGATTGCCGTAAATATGGCAACGGTGATGAGAACCACAATCGAGTAACGGCGAACTTCTGGCCATTTCGGCCACGCCACTTTATTCATTTCTTCGCGAACTTCACGCAGGTACTTAGCAGGACTTGTGCGCTCGGCCTGAGCCTTAGGCGCGCGGGCTTGACGCGCAGGGTTGCCCTGCTCGTCGAGTGCACCCATTTTTTTCAGAGTGCGCTTCTGTTCCCGGTTTAGATCCGCTGTCATTGCCTTGTCTCGTTCTCTCGAATTACTTCACTGATTCTTATTTTTTCCTGCGTTACGCCAATCATCAGCGCTGAGCAGGGCAGGAGGGAGTCGAACCCCCGACCGTCGGTTTTGGAGACCGATGCTCTACCAGCTGAGCTACTGCCCTCAGACGCCAGTAGTACCTAGCGCGTCTCCTTATGGTTGGTGTGCTTGCGATCGTGACTGCAGTACTTGCTCATCTCGAGTCGTTCACGGTCATTGATCTTGCTCTTAATTGTGATGTAGTTACGTCGTTTGCACTCAGTGCATTCGAGGGTGATCTTCACCCGCTTGTCATTTCTTGGCACGTCAGTCTCCGGTCAATCTTTTTCTAGTTCACTTAATGATCTTGACGACGCGGCCGGCGCCTACGGTACGTCCACCCTCA
>CALGTP010000616.1 GCA_937902105.1 uncultured Actinomycetes bacterium | reverse complement strand
GGATCCGGAACTTCGCCCCCGCCCAACTCGGCCCCAAACATCACTTCTCCTCCCCCCTCCTTTTCTTTTCCACCGCAGCCCAACGCATCGAAACGGCGGCCGCTCCAAGCTACTTTGCCAAGCCCTGACTGGATTATGGACCTGCACCGCACCCTGGGCCATGCAAGCGTCGGATACATGCAAAGTCAAGTTCGAAACGGCCAAGTTGAAGTACCATCCAAGGTTCACAAGGACGCGCTGCTCGGGCTCAAGACCCTCTCCTGCCCGGACTGCGCCCTCGCCAAGGCATCAAGAACCCCTCTCCCGTCGACATCTTCGCCCCCGGCACTCAAGAACCCGTTGGTGTGGCACGCGGACCTCAAGGGGCCACTGGTCAAGTCTGTGGGGGGGGCCCGCTATCTGTTAGGGCTGATTCACGCTGTTACGGGATTTTGTTTTCTGGACTACCTCAAGACCAAGTCAGACACGCCGTCTAGGCTACCCCCCCTCGTCGACCGAGCGAATGGCCGCGCAAACGAGGCCGGTGGCCGATTCAACGTGGGAGTGCTTCGTACCGACTACGGGACCGAGTTCGTAGGGACTTCGACCCAAGACTGGCTCAGGACAAATGGCATACGACCAGAGTTGACTTCGCCCGACTCCTCGTCGCAGAACGGAATGGCAGAACGAAAGTGGCGGACGCTTACGGAGAATGCCACCGCCTCTCTCCACCATTCCGGACTACCAACAAGATACTGGGCCGAGGCATTCGCGGCAACAAACTACGTCTGGAACCGAATGCCTAGCGCATCACGCGGCATGACGTCACCCTACGAGCTCTTCTTTGGCAAACCGCCGGACCTCAGCATCCTGGTCCCGTTCGGGTGCGCCGCCTATGCCCGCATCCCAGACGAACTTCGAGTCAAGAGGAACTTGGCCGGCCGCGCCCGCATCTGCATCTTCCTAGGCTATGATGAGCTCACCAAAGATGGATACAAACTCCTCAACCTCGACACACGTCGAATCATCCATTCACGTTCTGTCCGTTTTCTCCCCAATGTGTTCCCTTGCAGGGCGGAAGCGGCCGCGGGGACGCCGCTCCCGCCCACACTCGAAGCGCTGGACGAGGACAGCGACGTTGAGCAAGCCTCGTCTTCACCCAAGCCTGCCGCCTCCGACCCAAGCACCTCAACGACGGCCGCGCAAGACCTTGCTACGACGGAGGCAGCCGCCCCGCACCTTCCTCGCCCTGCTCTACAGCCGCTGCCGCCTGCCCTGGGAGGCGCCGACGCCGCGCGACAACTGCACTTCGAGCTTCTCCGCAGCAAGCTGACGAGCGAGGAAGTGGATGGATCGCGCAGATCGACGAGGACTACGGCACGCCCCTTCACCTTCGACCCGATGGCCTACGATAATGCACGCCGCGTCGAGCGCGCGTTCCTGACGCAAGCCATTGAGGAGGAGAGCATGAAGGCCAATGGATCTTCGCGGGACCCAAGTACCTTCGCAGAGGCCCTTGCTTCCCCGGAACGCGCACAGTGGATCGAAGGCATGAAGAAGGAACTCCAGAACCACCGAAGGAACCAGACGTGGAGATATTCCAGAAAACCCCAAGATCGGACTCTGATCGGCTCAAGATTCGTTTTCAAGACCAAGCGCGGCCCACAAGGTGAAGTTCTACAATACAAGGTTCGACTAGTCGCTCAAGGTTTTCGACAGCGCGAAGGAACTGACTACAAGGAAACCTTCAGCCCGTGCCCCCGCTGGTCCACGATTCGCTTCCTTCTCGCCCACGCGACTCTTCGCGACCTGGAAGTACATCGTATGGACGTGGACGCAACCTACCTGATCCCGGAACTGCCCAGCTCAGAGACTATCTACATGCGGCCGCCTAGCGGCTTTCCCCCGTTACCCGCCGGCTACGACTGCCTCCAACTTCGCAAGTGCCTCTACGGACTCAAGCAAAGTGGACGACATTGGCACAGCCATATTCACGGCACATTGATCAAGATGGGCTTCGAGCAGAGCGACGCCGACCCCTGCCTCTACATCCGCCCGAGCGACGGCAGCAGCGTCTGCCTCTACGTCGATGACCTCATTCTGGCTGCCCCCGCAGCAGCGATGGAATCCATCAAGAACACGCTGAAGGACCACTACAGCATCAAGGACCATGGAACGCTTTCCTGGTACCTCGGCTGCTCCGTCGACCACAATCGCAGCGCCGGAACGCTTTCTCTCTCTCAACCTGCCTACGTCCAGGAGATCCTCCAACGAGCGAACATGGCCGACTGCAAACCTGTCTCTACGCCAATCACCGACCGACTCTACGCCCCCGAATCAGCTCCGGCTCAGGAGGAGCTGGACGCACTCAAGGACATCCCCTTTCGAGAGACCCTCGGAGCTCTACTCTACCTCGCCGTCTGTTCCCGACCGGACATCGCATTCGCCGTCAACCAGCTGTCCCGTCATGCCTCCAATCCGCGCCTCGTCCACTGGAGCGCCGCCAAGCGAGTACTACGGTATCTGAAGGGGACGGCATCGCTGGGGTTGATCTACAAGAAGGCCGACGCCCAGTTCTCGCTCCTTGGATTTGGCGACAGCGACTACGCCGGGGACCTGGCCACCAGAAGATCTACGACCGGTTTTGTCTTCGTCCTCGCGGGAGCCGCCATCAGCTGGCGCGTGCAGACTCAGCGGTGTGTCGCCCTCTCCAGCGCCGAAGCCGAGCTCGTGGCCCTGACGCGCACTGTGCAGGAGGCCGCATGGCTCACTCGCCTTGCCAAATGCTTTGGAATTCAAGTCAAGCCACTGACGATCTACGAGGACAACCAGGCAGCTATCGTCCTCTCCCGCGACTACAAGTTCAGCGAGAAGACCAAGCACATGAGCACTCGCTACTTCTACGTTCGCGAGCGAGTCGCCGACGGATCTATCGTCATCGAGTATATCAGCACTACTGACCAGCTTGCTGACTTCTTCACCAAGGCCCTGGGCAGACTCCTCTTCTGCAAGTTTCGAGCGCGCATCGGCATGGTCCACGTCAAGCCTCGTTGAATCATCCTAGCTTGAGGAGGAGATTTAGATAGCCCTCCTTTCAGTCAGCTTTATTAGTCCAAGCCAGCTTATTTCAACTCAGCATATTGGAAAGCAGCCAAAATATATGACTGCCTAAATCCGGAACTTATTCCAGAGTTTCGGGAAATGTTCTTTAGATTTTTCCTTTGTTACTGTCAAAATTCTTCTCGAAGATTAAAGCTCAAGCCTCGCTAACTTTATCAAGCCAAGTGGTTATAGACCCCAATGCCAAGAACTCTCGCCGAAGCTACCGCTGGACTCACGCTCGGAGTCAACATCAAGAAAGCTGGAAAGACCCTGGACAGGCCTGGCTCCTTCGAAGCCTGGGAGCGTCTCGTCTTTACTCTCTGCCGCACCCACTATGATGGAACTGGGAACAACGCAACGTCTGCCATGGACCATTGCCTCCAGCCCGCCCTCGACCAAATAGCCAACGGCCAAGCACCGACAGCGCCCCAGAACGCCCACGTGGACTGCTCACTCTTCTGCGAGACTCTCCTACTGAACTCCATTTCTGATGTACACGCGGGTTCGGTAAGACACCTCACGAATCCTTGGGATATATACTTTTCCTTGCGACAGTCCCTCATGAGCAGCATGGCCGCCAACAAGACCCGTATCAAGGCCGATTTCGACAAGTCTCGATTGATGGACTATCGCTCGCGAGAGAAATCCGAGACAGCCGCTCTCGACGAATGGATCTCTAAGCTACACCAACTCCGCCACGAGTACATCCGAGTGGGCGGAGTCATGGAAGAGGAAGAAGTCCTCCGCCACGTCAAGACCACGCTGCCCCCCGAGTACAACGAGACCCGCGCCACCCTCGCCAGCTGGATGGGAGCACAGGACACGCTCAGCAACCTGCGACAATACCTCAACAACTACATCTCGCTCATGCCAAATTTTACCGCGAGCGCCCGTCAACGCCAGCTAGATGGGCCCAACGATGCTCTTCTCACGACGAGCCGCCAGCAAGCCCCAAGCCCAAGCCACTGCCGAGACTTCCAGAGGGGAAGATGCAGCCGAGGAGACAAGTGCCGCTTCGCACACGCCAGCCGATCCAGCCGCCCACTTCAGGATACCACGCCCACCGCCCGCAAGACACAGCTTTGCTTCAATTTCCAAAGGAACGCCTGCTCCAGAGGGGACTCCTGCCGCTTCGCCCACATCGACCCCAAGCAGGTCCTCCGCGCCGCCACAGCCGCCCAAACTGGCCAGCCCTCAGTCAACCTTCATCAAGCCGAAGATGCCGCAGACAACGAATATTATGACACCTGCCTTGCCCTGGTCACGATTTCAGAGGTGCCTGACTCCAGCCACATCAAGGGTCCCCACTACGACGACTTGCCCAAGCTGACGCCCGACTCGGACTCTGAACGGCCAAGCGACTCCGAGAGCGACGACGACGAGGACTACGACGACGAAGACGCC